>CAIMMJ010000125.1 GCA_903842515.1 uncultured Bacteroidota bacterium
ATTGAAGGAACTTTATTTGTATTGCAAAATTCCAAAAAGCCAATTAAATGAGTTAAATATTTTTTAGAATTTAATATTCTAAAAGAAACATAGTCTTCTTCTAATTTACTACAAATTTTTCTTAAAAAATTGCTGTTTCCGTAAGGCTTGTCTACATCTACTCTTAAAATTATACTCATTTTTTAATTGATATAAAGTCTAATTCCGTATCTTCTAAGAAACGAAACAAAGTTTTTTAATATTTTATTGCTATCAGATAAAATAGCTGTTTGTGTTTTATTATTGATAATGGAATTTCCGTTTTTTATTAAATTATTTATTTCACTAGATTGGAAATTTTTATTTAAGATAAAAAACAAATCTCCTTTTTTAAGATTGCTAAAATCATCAACTACAATTTTAAAACTCGGAAATTCTAGTTGGCCATTTACTAAATTACTTTTTACTTTGAATTTGAAATTAATGTAATTTGAAAAATCCACTAAAATTGTTTCAAACCTTTTTGTTTTTTCATTTTCATCCATTTCGGAGTAAATGTTCTCTTTTAGAATTTTTGCAGGATTTCCCCCAATTAAGGTATTTTTTTGAAAAGACTTATTTACAAGAGAATTTGCAGCAACAATGGTATCTTCTTCAATGGTAACATTTGGCAAAATAAAAACTCTCCAAGGCAACCAAACATTGTTTTTAATATTTACTGGGCCATAACTTACAGGGGCACCATTTAAATAATTAGGCCAAACTCCGTGTGTAAAAATTAAGGTATGTCCACCCACGCCAACATTTTCGCCAATAAAAATACCATTTCCTGTATCGAGCCAACAAAATGGAAACAACCTACTATGGTCGCCAATTTCAATTATTGAGAATTCTGTAAACTCGCTGCTTATTATTGTTAGTGGAGCAATATGCACATAATTGCCAAATTTTATAATTCTTGTTGAAATGGCTGAGATTGATTTGATGGAAGTATTATTTCCTAGTTCAATTTTTTCTGCTTTAACAAAGGTAAATGGACCAATGATGGAATTTTCGCCCATTTTTAATGACTTTGTTTGAACTATAGAACATATTTTTATTTTAGATCCCTTCCCAATTTCTTGTCCCATTAGCTTTCTTAGAGGAACTTGAATAAAGGAGGGAAAAAAGAAAAACAAATAATTAATAAGTGAATTCATTAAATTTACCAGGAACTGCAAAAGTAATACATTAATTTATATTTTTATTTTAAAGACAATCGGATTGTTATCTTCTAGCAATTCATTTAAATTTTAAATTTGTAATAAATTAAGTTTAAATGAAACCCAAAATAGTTATTGTAGGTGCTGGTGGTCATGCAAAAGTTGTATGCGACACAATTATGCATTTAAATATTTATAAGATTGTTGGATTTGTAGATATTGCAAAATCTGACAATCAAAATAGAGCAATTGACTCCTTGTTTTATTTAGATTTAAAAATAATTGCAAACCAAGACTCTCTAGAAAATTTAAGGAATGTTTGCGAGTATTTTATCGTTGCTATAGGTGATAATTTTTTAAGATTTGAACTATTTAATAACCTTAAAAAATTTTTAAAACCATACATACTAATCCATCCTATGGCAATAGTAAGTGCAACAGCAACTATAGGTGATGGCTCTGTAATTCTTGCTAATGCAATTGTAAATAGCAATTCAATTATTGGCAACAATTGTATAATAAACAGCGGAGTAATTATTGACAACGATTGCAAAATAGGAAATAATGTATATTTGAGAATTGGTACATTAGTTGGCAACAATACTGAAATTAAAGAGTTCTCCTCTTCCAGAATGGGAGAAATAATTATTCCGCACTCAATAATTTAAGTACGATATTTTAAATTTTTCAATCAATGTGAAAAGATAAATGGAGAAAAAAATAGTAACTGACATCATCCAATGGGATGTAAATACTTGGTCAAAACCTCTACAATTTTGGCAAGACAACATTAACTGGAACTCTGTAGAAACTTGCTTAGAATTGGGTGGAAGGCAAGGTGGTTTATCTCTTTGGTTGGCTCTAAAAGATAAAAGTGTACTATGTTCAGATTTAGAAAATGTGCAAAATACTGCAGAGCCCCTTCACAAAAAGTACAACATTGGTCATAAAATAAAATACGAGAATATTGACGCTACAACTATTCCTTATGAAAATTATTTTGATGTAATTGTTTTTAAATCAATTATTGGAGGCATTGGTAGAAACAATGACTTAGAAATTCAAAAAAAAGTTTTCGATCAAATATACAAAGCCCTTAAACCAGGAGGTAAATTATTGTTTGCCGAAAATTTAATTGCATCTCCACTGCATCAATTTTTTAGAAAAAAATTTAACAAATGGGGAAGTTACTGGAGATACATTTCTTTAGAAGAAACAGAATATTTTTTGTCTAATTTTAAATCATTTCAAATCCGTCAAACAGGCGTATTAGGGACGTTTGGTAGAAATGAGGCACAAAGAAATTTTTTAAGCAAATTAGATGATACAATATTTAATAGAATTACACCCAAAAATTGGAAATACATTGTTTATGGAGTAGCGGAAAAATAATAGACTTCTACACAACTTTCTCTCTTGGATTTGCCAGCCACTTCAGTGCCGAACCACTAGTTATACTTGTAATCAAGGCCATTATTACTAATGCTACAAAAATAACTTCGTTTATTAATCCGGCCTCTAGCGCCAAGGTGCCAAGTATAATTTCCATTGCTCCTCTTGCATTTAATCCAAAGCCAACTGCCAAAGATTCTTTGTTAGAAAAACCTCCCAACTTTGCTCCTAAAGAAGCTCCAATTAATTTACCAGAATATGCAATTACTAATACAATTAGTGTAATGTATAAATTAAAATTTTCTATAAAATTTATTTTTAAGCCTATACTTACAAAAAACAAAGGAGCAAAAATATTGGAGATAAATTGGTGAATAATTTCCCGTGCTTTTTCGTTAAGCTTTACCGAATCGCCAATAGCAATTCCTGCAATAAATGCCCCTAGTACAGCGTGAATTCCTAACCTTTCGGTAAGCGCTGCACTAAAAAAACATACGCCTAAACTTAGCGAAAGGACTCCACCAGGCCATGAAAATTTCTTTTGAATCCATGGCAAAGATTTGTCTATCAATTTTTTTCCTATCGTAAGCATAAATACTCCATATCCAATTATTATAGAAATATCTAGCAGTATTACAGACCAACTTTTTCCCGTGCCCATCAAACTAATTATCAACGAAAATATAAGCCATCCCACTAAATCATTTAACATTGCCGAAGCAATAATTACCATCCCAAGTTTTGTTCTAAACAAATTGGTGTCCATCAAAATTTTTGCAATTACTGGCAAAGCAGAAATAGACATTGCCGTTCCCATAAAAAGAGAAAAAAGAAATTTTTCATCACCAGTGAACTGCATCTCAAATAAATTTGGAAAGTAAAATGCAAAATACCAACCAATAAAAAATGGAACTATCATTCCAAGAAAACTTGTATAAACTGCTGCTTTCCCTTGCCGCAATACCATTTGCATTTGCACTTCCATTCCTGAAATAAAAAGCAACAATACTGCGGATAATTGAGTTACACCGTCCAATGCAATACCAACATTACTTTTTAGAGGAAATAAAAAATCGAAAACGCTACTGCTAAACTCACCTAAAATTGAAGGCCCTAAAATTACCCCTACAATAATTTCACCTGCAACCACTGGTATTCTTAATTTACGGGCAAACTCAGAGCCTAACCTTGCTAAAATTAGCATGGTTCCCATTGCTACCAGCAAGCCAATAAATTCAGTGTGGTTTAGTTTAAACATATTATGTTGCTAAACCCTTGAATGAACAATCAATAAATTACAAGGCAAATCGGCTAAAATATATTCAGTATCGTGGGTAAAAATTCTGTCGAAAAATCCTAATTGAGAATCGGGAGAATTAATAACTAACAAATCGTAGTTTTTTGTTTTGGCATAATTAGAAATTGCATACCCTGGTTTGCCGTTTACAGTTTTTATGTTGATGGAAATATCTGGGCAATCGCATTTATCAATAAGGTGGTGTAGCTTTTGAGATTCTTCTTCCAACATGTCTTTTTTTATTTTGTTGGCTTCAGAATTTGTAGAGCTTTCAGCAATAGTCATGGTAAATGTAGGCATGTCTATTTCCTGAACAATGGTAAGTTCTTTTATCTTTTCTGCCTTTGCAAAATAGATGCTTGTGTTAATGGTATGAACTGTTTTTGCATTATCGGTTCCATTAATTACTACTTTTTTAATTTTTTTTGGAGCCACACTAGGGCTTGTTAAAAGAAGTACCGAACATTTAGCTCTACGGCTAATGTTTCGTGCAATAGAACCAACATAATACTTGTAGAGATTTTCTTTTTCTAATGCCCCAAGAATCAATAGGTCAACAATGTTTAATTTGCATAAATCCAATATTGTTTCTGTGGGATCGCCGTTCATCCAAATAACTTTTGTTTTTACTTTATTAAAACCTATTTGATTAAAAAGTGTATCAAATGTTTCTTCTTTTTTTAGGTCTTTTTCTCCTGCATGAATCAACAATAAATTACTCTTAAATGTATCGGCATAATGTTTTGCTTCGTAAAGTAAATTCTCTAATCTAGGCGAAAATGCAAAGGCAACAGCAATTGTTTCGAAAGGGTAAGATGGTCTTTTTTTTAACTTAGATATATCCATAAGTTATTTGTTTTAAAATATAAAAGTATAAAAATACACAGAGCTAAGCATCTATTTTTTTTAAATAGTACTTTAATTACAAGAAACAAAAACTCCAATAAGTAAAATATCATCTACTTGCTCATGTTCTTTCATCCAATTGTTTAAAGTAGTATTTAAAGTATCTTTTTGCTCTAATGCAGGCAACAAAGAAATCTCTTGCAGAGTTTCTTTAAGTTTTTTAACCATAAATTTTTTTCCAAGTGGTCCCCCAAACTGATCCGGAAATCCATCGGTAAATGCATATATCCAGGATGGTGTTTCAATTTTTAAGATTTTTAAAGTAAATTCTCTTACCTCATTCACCTCTAACTGTAGTCCACCAATTGGCATTTTATCTGGTTTAATTTCTTCAAGTTTTTCATTGCTAATCACATACAAAGCTCGGTTAGCGCCTGCATATTCTATTTGATTTTTTGCTTTGTCTATTTTTATCAAAGCCATGTCCATTCCATCTCTAGACTCTGCAAAGTGATAGTTTTGTTTGAGCGCCAATCTTATAGATTCATGCAATTCATTTAATATTAAATTGGGCTGGTAAATTTTTTTCTCGTTTACAATTTCATTCAACAAAGTATGACCAATCATACTCATAAATGCACCAGGAACACCATGCCCTGTGCAATCTACCACAGCAATAAAAGACTCTGTTTCGTTTACTTTTGAATACCAGTAAAAATCGCCGCTTACAATATCTCTTGGCTTGTAAAGAATAAAACTATCTTCAAAATTAGATTCAATTTCTTCTTGCAAAGGAAGTATAGCTTCTTGAATTCTTTTTGCATACTGAATGCTATCTGTGATGTCTTTATTTTTTAATTCTACCAAAACTTTTTGGTGTTCTACAATTTCTTTTTGCCTACTAATTTCTTGTGTTCTTTCTTTTACAATTTTTTCTAATCTTGATTTTGCTTTTTTAAGTCTGTATACACTAATTTTTACAATTAAAACTATAACAACTACTAAGAAGGAAAAGTAGATAAGATATGCAATGGTTGTTCTGTACCAAGGAGGATTAATTGTAAATTCAAATGTTGCTTCTTTACCTATTCTTCCGTAGATATTTTTTGAACGAACATGAAAAGTATATGTTCCTTCTCTCAATTTTAAATACTGAATTTTTATTTCTTCAGAAAATGGCTTCCATGTTTCTTCTAAACCTTCTAAATAAAATGAGTATTGGTTTTTATTTGAATTGTCGAATGATGGCAGCGAAAAAACAAAAGTTACGTCGTTATTTTTGTGCTGAATTTTTTTATTGTACAAAAAGTTGTCACCCGGGAATCCTTCAAAGAGTGTATCATTTCCTGCACTAACAAATCTTATGAGTGTATTTACATTTACAGTAGAGGATATATTTTGTGTTTGGTTGTAGCAAAAAATTCCATCTAAAGAGGACAATAATATATATTTTTTATTGCTTATGTGGATGCCATATATTGATTGATTTTCTAACCTGGAAATGTAATTTGATTTTTCTAAATTTTGCGGACTGAATCTATAAATTTTACTTTTTAGCTCGCTGTAAATAGAAATCCAAATTATACCATTTTTGTCTTCTACAATAGGCAATAATTGCACATCTCCTTCTAGAATTTCTTTAGGAAATTTACTTGATTTAAAAAAACTATCATTTCTAAAATTGTATTCCATAACTTCTCCAAGCGTACTAAAAAACATACCTAAAGATGTATTGTATGGTCTTATAAAACTTAAATTGTTTAAATTATTTTTTTTATTAAAATAATAAATTTGGTAATTGTTATTTGTAGTAGATAATTTGTTTTTATCTAAAAAATAAACTGAATTATTTTTTACATCTGTTAATGCAATAATTCCATCAAATGCCGTTCCTATCCATACAATTCCTTTCTCATCAACATCAATTTTTCTAATTTCGTAGGGAATAGAATCAAAGTATTTTTCATTGTTCCAATTGCCATTGGTGTATTCAAATGAAGTAAGCCC
>CAIMMJ010000126.1 GCA_903842515.1 uncultured Bacteroidota bacterium
GTTTAGTTTGTTTAATTCATATGATAATGTAGGTTGTATTTTCTTTGTTTTTTTTATGATAAGGCGTTTATCTTTTGTGTTGTGCAGACTGCTTATAAGTGGGCTTTATTGCACACATTCTTTTTGCAGAACTGCTGTGCAATATTAAGCAATTTTTGTGGAGTGGATAATGAATGCCTTTTTGAGGGATGATAAAATGCCAAGTATTAAAAACAAATTAAAAAAAATGGAAACGTAAATGGAAATCGAATTAATAACAAAAAACAATCGTCGATGGATAAAGCTCACAACTTAAACAGCTTAATTTTCGTGGCTAGCCCAAACAATTGATGTATCAAATTTTTCGGCCGGTATTTATATTGTTACATGCAACGGAGCCCAACAAAAATTTGTAAAGCACTAATTGTGTCATCAAAAACCAAAAAATAAATAGGTATTTGTTGGTTCCGAATTTAATGGGGACGAATAAATTTAGGTAGATTATTTGTTGGGACAAATCTGTTTTGTGTTTTATTGATTTTATTTTTTGCCGTGTTAATTATTAAATTTATCCTTCTTCCAATTTGCGGGATTGTTGATTATATAATTTGAAATTGTTTGATAGGATTTTTCATTTCGGATAATGTGTTCGTGGTAATTTCGTTGCCAAACCGTTTCGAGATTTGTATTGGTACGAAACCATTTTGTAACACCAATTTTAAAACCTTTCACAATTGAACCGATAGAACGTGGAATCATTTTTTGAAATTCGTTTTACCGTTGTTGTAGGGGTTGAAAATTTTTTGCCACAACGGATGGTGGTGGTGTGTTTTGTTGTAGGTGTTGAAAATTTTCAACCCCTGCAACATTGTCCACACCGGATAATTCGATAATGCCATGAATATGATTTGGCATTACAACATGTTCGTGCAAAATGGCATTGTGAAAATGTTTTGGAATTTCTAACCAATATTCATTTGCAATTTTTCCGGCATCATTCAAAATCATTTTTTGTTGTGAATTAATTTTATCTGAAAAATAAATATCGGGCAGAAAATTTTCTGCACCCACGATTTCACCAAATAAACATTGACGATTGTGACAACAAATGGTAATAAAATACAAACCAGGCTGCGAATAATCGTGTCCTTTCAACCGAATAGAACGCCTATGATGTATATTAGGATTGAATGCCATTTTTTATTTTAACGCTATTTTTTCTATTAATTGATTCTTACTATTTCGGTTGTCTTTTGCCATTTAAATAAAATGCCATTCGGGATTTAGGTATTCTTCTTTAAAGGTATTTGCAACAGATATATAAGGTATTTCTCAATTATTTTTTTTCATTGCATTGTCTTTAATCAACTAATTTCTATCATCTGGTATTTTACTGTTTCAATTTTTCGTTTTTTAATTTTTATTCTCAATTCTTTCTTGAAAAAGAAAATTAGGATGTAAACTTTTTCAACTATTTAATTCCATTCTTATATATATAGAATTCAACATTAAAAATTAAAAACAAAGTTTAGCAAAAATATAATAAATACGATAAGCCCTATGCAAGGACAATAAAATTTGTTGTTGGAATTATCAGGGCTGTTTTAAATAAAGCAAGGAAGGAAACTAACTCTGTCCTTGAGTCTGAAGCCATGATACATAGCTTATGAGACTAGGGACTTATAAAAAAAATTCCGCAATAACGGTTTAAGATAAAAAATAGGAGTTAAATTGTAGAAACCAGAACCAATAGTGGGTAAATAAACTGTGTATTTTTACTAGACTGCCCGCAAAAGGGATAGAAATGGAAAGCCCGCAGTGGCAGGAAAAAGCAGAGCTGCGGACTTGCAATGAGAGCCCGGTGCCTTTTCGGCATTTGCCAAAAAAAAACACAAAGTGTGTGGGTTTATTCACGCTTTTGTTTCTTTATATTTTACTAGTTTGAACGCTACAACTTATATCGCATAAAACTATTTTTTATAAATTTTAGTTGTATGCTTTATTTATTTAAGTAAAAAACTTATTTTTGGTGCATGGAAACTGAAAACACTCGATTAAAAAATTTTAGAACTCACCTAAATATGCAACAAGGAGAGTTCTGCCAGCACTTAGGAATAAAACAAGGTTCATACAGTGACATAGAAAGAGGAAGAAATTCTATTTCTTATCAGGTGCTAAAAAAATGTATGGAAAAGTTTGATTTAAATCCCAATTGGCTGCTTACCGGTATGGGCGAAATGTTTTTGAGCGAAGAAAACAATGATTCATTTGAACCAACAGTTAAAAAAAATAATTACGAGGTAAAAGACAATATTGTTTTGGTTGAAGCAAAGGCAGCTGCGGGCTATTTGCAGGGGGTGAGGCAATCGTCGGATTTTTTAGAAACTATGCCAACCTTTAGATTGCCCGGCTATTATGGCAATAGTTTTAGAGCGTTTGAGGTAAAAGGAAATTCTATGATTCCTACTCTGTTTGGAAAAGACATTGTGGTGTGCAGCAAAAAGGAAAGTTTATCTAACATAAAAAGTGGACGAGTTTATGTGGTGGTGCTGAATGACGGAAGTATTGTGGTGAAAAGGCTTTCTAAATTGGGTTTGCACTACACTGCAATTTCTGATAACGACGAAGAGTATCCATCTTATACGATTGATGCTCAGGAAATATTTGAGGTGTGGGAGGTGGAAGCACGAATAACAGGAAATTTAGAGGAAAAAAATAAAAGTGAAAACAATGCTTTTAAAGAGCTTGAAAAGAGGTTACAGAAATTAGAGTTGATTATTGGGAAGTAGAAAGTTAATCACTTATTTAGTCGAAACATAAATTCTCCTAAGCTCAATAAAATTAATTGATTTGGATGTAAACATAGTATCTAAATCTGCCGTTTTCTAATGTATGTTATTAAAAATAGGACATTTTTTCGGAGCGAAAAACGGCCTCATTTTATCTGGTTATTTTTGTGCAGCAAAATGCGGGAACCTTTCGGGAAGTTGAGAGCTTGTCTCGAAAATCACCCGAAAGGTCGCAATTTTGCAAGCGAAAATAATTCCGACTCCGCCGCGGCGGAGGAGGAAATGAAATAAAATGGAGCCTTGATTTTTTTGCTTACTTTTTGTATCAAGACAAAAAGTAAGGCAGGTTTGTGCAGCTGCCCAATGAAAAACAATTCCAAAACCACTTTTTGAGAGACGAATAACAAAAAAGATAATAAACTTAAAACTTATACCTTACATGTATTTTAGCTTCACTCCTTATTGGTCCGGAAATCTCATTTAATGTTCCTGCATTAAGCATTGTGGCTCCTTGATAATAGGTTTGAGAATACCTTAGCCAAATTTCGAAGTTTTTGGAAATGTCGTAGTTTATTAAAAAATAAAAACGTTGCCCTTTTCCTATGAGCGAAGGAAACGAAAAAGAATAGGGCACATCTGTTTCTAGCATAAATACTCTTGCATCAAAATCTGGAGCATCAAAAATTGCATACCTCACGCTTCCCGACCATTTGCTCCCTTGTTTTTTGTAGTTTACATCTTGGTAAAATAAAAATGCTTTTGCCTTTACATCGCCCGGAAATACACTGTTGAACTCAAGTCTGTTTTTTAAGCGAATATTTGGTGTAAGTGTATACACAAAATTAAATCTTATATTTTCTTGTGAAACTGCAAATTGTTCGTCAATGCTTAATTCGTTAGTGCCTGGAGTATTTCTGGGTTTTACTCTTTTTCTGTACCTGGCATTAAGTTGTACTTTTTTTGTAGGTGACCAATCTGCCAATACAAGCCAATCGTAGCCTTGAGTTGGAGCATCTACCCGGTATCTTAAATAAGGAAATTCAAACCTGTCTAGGTAGCCAGAAATTGTAAGCGTTTGAATGGGTTTAAAATTGAAACCTGTAATAAACCCTTTTTCATTTTGTGTTCCAATGGATTCGCCAAAACCTCTGGTGTATATCGCCTGGTATTCTTTGCCGTAATTTCTATACACCATGTGAATAAAAAACTTAGGGTCTAATGTGATTAGTGCACCCGAAACTAAGGATCTTCCTCCATTAGAGCTTTGTGCAGCTTCGGCGTAGCAATTTACGTTTTTATACACATAATTAAAATCAACACCAATATTTGAATTTTGATTTCCCGAAAAATTGTAGATGTTGTAGAGTTGTGTACTGGGTAAAAAATTTCTGTTGTAGTTCATGGTAACTGCTGTTAAACCCACATTAAATCGGCGAGATTTATAAGAAACGTTACCTCCTAACACTGTTTCTTTTAAACTTCTTCGATCTTGCAATTCTCCGGGAGTTCTATGAAAACCTGTCAACTGAAAGGCAGTAAATTCATCAGCAGACAAAAGATTAAGAGTATCGCTGCCAGCTGGCACATTTGCATCTCTATATTTTTGAGAAGCGATGATACTTGCTTCTACATTTTTTAGTACTTGATAAGTAATTCCTACGCCCCTAAGAAATTGATTTTCGTTGATGGAATTGTATCCTCTAATTCCTTTGGGGCTTCTTTTGAATTGTATAATATCGGTTGTTTTTGCATAAGCTAAATCTGTCCACAAAACCAAGCCTTGACCAAACTGTGCTCTAAAATCTC
Organism: uncultured Bacteroidota bacterium; assembly: GCA_903842515.1. GTDB lineage: Bacteria > Bacteroidota > Bacteroidia > UBA4408 > UBA4408 > CAIMMJ01. The sequence goes on from CAIMMJ010000126.1 coordinate 4,575, forward strand.
CAACAGCAATTGCCTTAAATTTTTTTATGTCTTTTAAATAAACGTAGCCGCTATAAAAATCGAAACCTTGTTTTTGCGAACCTTTAAAAAACTCTTCTCCTTGGTCTTTTTCGCCGGTAAAACCCCATTGAACTTTGTTTCCATAATTAAATCTATACCTGGCAAAATTTCTATACGAATTGCCTAAGTAGCGGCTGTTAGGTTTTGCCAAGAGCACAGAATCGCTTGCCGGAGAGTAGCCTGTTTGATTTTCTAAAATTCTTTGAGTTCTTAGGTCTAAGGTGCTTTTTCCTCTTTTAAATAATTCTTTGAACGAGATGTTCAAATTTTTAAAGTTGTCGTTTACGTATACGTAAGGAATAACTTTATCTATAACATCCAAACTAAATCCTTCTATTGATTGCAATTCATAAATCACCAATAGCTTTCCATTTTTTTTGAGGTGCAAAAAGAAATTGTTAATTTGAATGTCTGATAAGAGTCCAAGTTCTTTTAATTCTTCGGGTGTTGTGTTGTTTAGGTTTATAGGATTTGTTTTAAAATTATTTAATACATCAATTAAATTGGTGTAATCTAAATCTGGATTATCTGTATTTTCTATAATGTTTTCGATGTTTTGTTCGATGTTGTTTTGTTGGTCTTTGCCACCCTGAGGAAGTTCTTGTGCAAGGCCAAGTATTGGAACAATAAAAATGAAAATGAAAAGACGGAGTTTATTTGACTTCATTATTGAGTAGCCAAATATATTGATTTAAAGAAAATAATGAAATTTTAGTAAATGTAAAAGTTGGATGGTAATAAAATTAGATTAAAAATCAAGTTGTATGAACTCGTTTTTTCTCTTTGCATTAAAATCTAACTACTTTTTGAAAAATTCTTTTTTGCTTCTCTAAAATATTTTTGTGGAACAACCAACATTCCAAAATTTTCTCCGTGTTCTTTGCCCAAGTGTTTGTGGTGTATTTTATGGGCCCTTCTAATTGCCTTTATGTAATCGTTATCCAAATTTCGTAACCATTTAAAGCGTTGATGTATAATTACATCGTGTACCAAGAAATAAGCAAATCCATACAAAGCAATTCCAATTCCAATAAACAGTCTAAAATCATTGTTCATAATTCCTGTTACAAAACAATAAGCACTTGGGACTGCAAATATTAAAAAAAATGAGTCGTTTTTTTCAAAGAAACCTTCGTGACCTTGGTGGTGGTCTCTGTGCAAATACCAAAGAAATCCATGCATCACAAATTTGTGGGTAAACCATGCCATAAATTCCATAAAAACAAAAGTGGCAAGTGTAATAATAAAGTTTGTTAGCATTTTAACTTATTGTTTGTTTTTGTTTTTAAACACTCTAATTTGATAAATGTTTTTTTGTGTTCACTAACTAAATTGTTTTGTTCCAAAAAATAATGTTTACGATTACAAAGAAAACAAATTGAATGGTATAAATAAAGCTAGAAATTTTATTTTCGGATTTTAGTTGCATTGCTCTAAATAAATAGAAAAAGAAAAACGAAACAATAAACCAAGCAATATAGTTTTTTAGTGGAGCAGTTTCTCCAAAGAAATTCCAGTAATCGAGAGCTGGAGCTACTCTCTCCATAAGGCCATCTAGAGCTACCATAAAAATGCCACCACATGCGGAAAATGCTATGTTGTTGGTTATTTTAAAATTGGATAAAATACTTATAATACCCAATACCAAAACTAGCCAATTTATTCCAATAATTAGTGGTACATTTTTAAGTGAGAACCCCAGCGATTTGCCATAATAATAACTTCCAAATATTTTTCCAGTTCCCACACCAATCATTTCTATTGCGAATGAAGCGGCGATAACAAATAAAAAATATTTTGTTTTATTGGAATCTAAATTGGTTTCAAAAAGTAAAATAAAAACGAAATTCATCAACAAAATCATAAATGAAAATGGAAGAATTTTTTCGGGAAAAAAAATTAATCCTGCAATACCAACAGCATAAAAAATGCTCAGAAATAATTTAGAAAGATGAGGTTTATTCTGTATTTTGGAGAGTGCAGAAATCATAAACTTCTTTTTAATCTTTTAAGAGCTTCAAAGGCATCTTCGTAATCTGGTTTTATTTGCATTGCTTGCGTATAAAAACTTTCGGCCGAAGAAAGGTTGTTCATTCTTTCGTAGGTAAGTCCTTTCATGTAATATGCTTGCTCAAAATTTGGATCCAACTCTATTACCTTGTTAAAATAAGAAAGTGCAACTTTGTAATCGTTGATTGTTGTAAGATAGATTACACCCAAGTTGTACCAAGTGTTTTTAAATTTAGGATTTAATTCTGTTGCTTTGGTATAGTTGTTAATGGCTTCTTTTGTTTTGCCTTTTTGCTGAAAGTAAACGCCTGAGTTGTAATAGGGCTCGGCACTTGTAGGATTAATTGTTGAAGCCGTTCTGTAATATTCTAAACACAGCGGGTTCTTTTTTTGTCCGTATAAAATTCCCAATTGAATGTAGGCATCAAAATAATTTTGGTCTATTTCTATTGCTCTTTGAAAGGCATATATTGCTTTGCCCGTATCGCCAATTTCTTTTTGATTCATCCCAATTAGAAAAAGTACTTTTTTTTGATTTTTATCTATTTCAAGCACTTTTCCTGCATAATTTAAGGATGTTTTATTTTGTCCTACAAATAAATAAAGTTCGGCCATTTTTGACAATGCATCTAAATTGTTTGGTTCTATTTGCAGACATTTTTCAAGTGCAATTTTACATTTTCCAGAATTGTTTGTGATGAGGTGTATATCTGCTGCTACTAAAAAATACTTGGCTTGTGTGGTATCTAGTTCCAAAGCTTGATTTATATCTTCGGCTGCCTTGCCAACATTTTTCTTGTCTAAAAAAAATACTGCTCTCTCATACCAAGCGTCGGCATTTGTGGGATTGTTTTTTATTTTGGCATCAAGAATTGCTTGTTGTGGATTAGAAGAAACACTTTCTTTTGGCTCAGTTTTTTTTGATTTTGTTTGACATGAAAATGATACAATCATCAAAGAGAATACACCAATAAAAAGCAAAAAAATGTTGAATTTGTTTTTTGAAAAATACGACATAAGTATTTAGTTTTCTAGTTCAGATAGTTCCATCCACCTGAAGGTTTTTTGTTCTAAGTTTTCTTCTATGTTTTGAATCCTTGTGCTCCATTCTGCAAGTTTTGAATGGTCTACATTTTCTTTTGATAAATTTTTTGTGAGTTCTTCTTTTTCTTTTTCCAACGCCTCTATCTCTATTTCTAAAGTTTGAAGCTCAAATTTTTCTTTGAACGATATTTTATTTTTCTTTTTTTCAATATTAACTTTTGGGTTTTCAACTTTCGAGTCTGACGATGTAACTTTTATTTCTTCGTTGGTTTCTTTTTGTTGTTCTTTCCAAATTTTATATTCTCTGTAGGTTCCATTAAAATCTTTTATAATTCCTTGGCCTTCAAAAACAAAAAGATGGTCCACCATTTTATCTAAAAAATACCTATCATGGCTCACTACCAATAAACAGCCACCAAAATTTTGTAAAAAATCTTCTAGTGTTGCCAATGTCATTAAATCTAAGTCATTTGTAGGTTCATCTAAGATTAAAAAATTTGGATTTTTCATCAAAATTGTCAACAAAAACAACCTTCTTTTTTCGCCACCACTTAGTTTTGAAACTAGCGAATATTGTTGATTGGCATCAAACCTGAACATGGTAAGCATTTGCGAAGCACTAACTTTTGTTCCGTTTGCCAAAGGAATAACATCAGCAATGTCTTTTACTACTTCTATTACTCTTTTTTCATCGCAGTTTAGCAATCCTTGTTGCGAGTAATAGCCAAATACAATTGTTTCGCCAATGTTTACTTTGCCAGAATCGGGTTGTTCAATCCCCATGATCATATTTAGCAAGGTAGATTTTCCTGCTCCGTTTTTTCCAACAATTCCAATTTTTTCTCCTGTTTTAAAGGTGTAATCAAAACCTTTTAAAATTAGTTTTTCGCCAAAAGATTTGTTTAGTTTTTTTAGTTCAATTACTTTTCCTCCAATCCTATTCATTTTAACGGAAAGTTCAATTTCATCTTGCGATTTTTTTACTGAAACTTTTTCTTTTAAATTTTCAAATGCATCAATTCTCGACTTAGATTTTGTGCCTCTGGCTTTGGGCATTTTTCGTATCCATTCCAGCTCTCTTCTGTATATATTTTTTGCTTTTTCTGTTTCGCTTTTATTTGCAAGTTCTCTGGCCGCTTTTTTTTCTAAAAAATACTCGAAATTACCCTCGTAATTATACAATTGGCCATTGTCTAATTCAATTATGGAGGTGCAAACATTGTCTAAAAAATACCTGTCGTGTGTAACCATTAAAATGGTAAAACTCTCTCTTGAGAGGTATTGTTCCAGCCATTCTACCATTTCTTGGTCAAGGTGGTTTGTTGGTTCATCTAGTATTAAAAAATTTGGCTCACTAATTAATAGTTTTGCAAGTGCTAATCTTTTCTTTTGGCCCCCACTTAATGTTTTAATTTCTTGATGAAGATTTCCAATGTTTAATCTTGAAATAATTTGTTTTATTTTTTGTTCAATTTGCCAGGCATTTTCTGCTTCAATTTCATTAGAAAGTCTTACAATTTCATTTTCTAGTTTTGTATTTATTCCTTTTTCTTCTATCTCCTCTAGCAACAACTCGTATTCTTTGATAAGTGCAACAGCTTTTATTCCTTCGTCAAAAAGATAATTTACAACCAAGGTTTTCCCGTCCATTTCTGGGTCTTGATTTAAAATACCAATGCTACTATCTTTTCTAAAAGTTACTTTTCCCTCATCAGGAATAATACTACCTTTTAAAATGGAGAGTAAAGTAGATTTTCCGGAGCCGTTTGGTGCAATAAATGCAACTTTATCACCCATAGAAATTCCAAAATTTATTTTTTGGAATAAATCTTTTTCTCCAAATGATTTTGAGAGGTTTTCAACCGAAAGTAAATTCAACTGGTTTATAATTTAAATTTTATCCAGGTATGTGGATTTTATAATATTGTAATGATGTTCCCAATGTCCGGCAATAATAAACACCAATGCTCTAACCGTTATTTTGTAAGTATTTGCAATTCCCTTTTTATTGAAATCTTCGGGTTGTAAACTTCTAAATAGAGAGATGTTTGATTCTCTAATATTTCCAAATTCGTGTGCTAAATTATACAGTGTTCTTTTGTCAAAATTTCCATTTTTTACATATGATACTTCATCAAATCCGGGTAATTCTTGATGATCGCCTCTGGCAAACCGCAATGCCCTGTATCCAAAAACTCTTTCTGCATCTGTTAGATGTCCCAACAACTCCTTTATCGTCCATTTACCTTCTTCGTAAGCATAATTTTCTTTTTCTTCAGGAATATCTCCAATTAAAGACTGCATTTTTATTACTTGATTTTCGAGTGCCTTTATGCCATCATTTCCATTTACAAGAGAAATGTAATAATCAAAGTGTTTAGGATATTCTGTTGGTTTTGGTCTGGTCATGAAATTAAATTTTTATACCGTATGCTAAATCTCCTGCGTCGCCTAATCCTGGCACTATATAAGATTGAGCGGTTAGTTCTTCGTCAACAGCACCTAACCATATTTTAGAATTGCCCGGAAGTTTTTTTCTAACATAATCTACACCTGCAGCACTTCCAATAGCGGCAACAACATGAATTTGTTTTGGAATGCCTCTTTTTAGCAAAGCTTGATATGCCAAAACAATGGATGTTCCTGTGGCAAGCATTGGGTCAGAAAGTATCACTACTTTATCAGTAATATCAGGGCTAGAAAGGTATTCTACTGCAACTTCAAACGAACCGTCTTTGTGGTGTTTGCGATAGGCAGATATAAATGCATTTTGTGCCTTATCAAAATAGTTTAATAAGCCTTGGTGCATTGGTAAACCTGCTCTTAAAATAGTAGCTAAAACAGGTTGATGAATTAGTAAGTTTTCATTTGAAACGCCAAGTGGAGTGGTAACTTCTACTTGATGATAATCTAAATACTTACTTATTTCGTAAGCAAAAACTTCGCCCATTCTTTCTAAGTTTCGCCTAAATCGCATGCTGTCTTTTTGTACATTGATATCTCTAATTTCAGCAATAAAATGGTTGAATAAAGAGTTGTTTTTGCTTAGAATTTCTTGCATAGTTTTATAAATGGTTGGTAAAAATAAAAAAACATTTTAATCGTAGAAAGATATTTTATATTATTGATTAATATTTTGGGACTTTCGCAAACATTCCATTAATTTATACTTTCTATCTGATTTATTAAATGACTCCAACACAAGGGAACGAATTAAGTATTGCTGATTTTGCTTCAAAATTTATTAACAATACCAACAAGCATATTTTTTTAACTGGCAAGGCAGGATCAGGCAAAACAACTTTTTTAAAAACTGTTATTAAAAGTACATATAAAAATGCCGCTATAGTAGCCCCAACAGGTATTGCAGCAATAAATGCCGGTGGAGTAACTATTCATTCTTTTTTTCAAATTCCGCCAAGTGCTTTTGTGCCGCAAAAAGAAAATGATAATAACCCACAGCTAAGAATATCAAGCTTTAAAGAATTACTCGAAAAGCACCGCATGGTTGGCAATAGAAGAAGTGTATTACAAAATTTAGAACTACTCATCATAGATGAAGTAAGTATGCTCCGGGCCGACCTGCTGGATGCTATAGATCACATATTAAAAAGTGTAAGGCGTAAGCCGCTTGAAGCATTCGGAGGTGTACAAGTTTTGTTTATTGGTGATTTACTGCAACTGCCGCCTGTTGTAAAAGACGATGAATGGAGTTTTTTGAAAAGTTTTTACTCAAGCATATATTTTTTTGATGCATTGGTTTTTAAAGAAAATAGCAGTAAACCAATTTATTTGGAACTGGATAAAATATACAGACAGCATGACCAGGAATTTATTTCGCTATTAAATAATTTTAGAACCAATAACATCAACGAAAACGACATTAAACTCCTAAACAATCATTACAAACCTGATTTTAAGTCTACCAAAAATAACAAGTATATTTATTTAAGCACACACAATTATCAGGCAGATAAAATAAATCAAGAATCACTCAATGAATTAAAAGAAAAGTCCATTTTTTTTGATGCCGAAGTAAAGGATGATTTTGCCGACTATCTTTTTCCTGTTGAGCCAAAAATGGAATTGAAAAAGGGTGCTCAAGTAATGTTTGTAAAAAATGACCCGGATTTTCCTAAAAGATATTTCAATGGTAAAATTGCAACAATTAGTAATATTGAAAAAGATTCAATTGAAGTAATGTTTGAGGAAAGCAATGAACCTATGCAACTGGATAAATTTACGTGGGAAAATATTACTTACAAACACAACGATACAACAAATGAAATAGAAGAGAACGTAGTTGGTACATTCACCCAATATCCAATAAAATTGGCATGGGCAATTACAGTGCATAAAAGTCAAGGATTAACATTTGAAAAGGCAATTTTAGATTTGGGAAATGCATTTGCTCCGGGTCAAGTTTATGTAGCCCTTTCCAGATTAACCTCACTAAAAGGATTGGTGCTTACTTCAAAAATTAACTACACAAGATTGGCGAACGATGAAAAGGTTTTAAATTATGCCGATAATAAAGTAAATAAACAAGCTTTAGTAGAAATTTTAGAAAATGAACAGTTTGTATACATACAGAATTACTTGTTGGAGTGTTTTGATTTTAAGGAATTAAATATTCAGTTTCAAAGGCATCTGGAAACCTACTCAGACACGGGAAAAAAGTCAGTAAAAAATTTAAATTTTGATTTTGCAGTATCTTTAAAAGATAAAATAAGTTCACTAAAAGAAACATCAGATAAATTCCTTTCTTGGATATACAACAATTTTTTAAATAGAATTGAATTGGCAGATAAGTTGAGTGCGAAAGTTATTGGAGCAAAGAATTTTTTTGAACCTAAATTCAAAGAACTTTCTGACCTGTTGCATAAGAAAATTGCAGAATTAGACAATGAAAAACGAACAAAAGAGTACCTAGAGGAACTATATAAATTAGATACCTTATGTTTTAGAAAAATTCAAAAGATTCAAAAATCTAAAATACTAGTTGAGTCGGCTTTTAGTCCATTAGAAATAAAGGTAAACTTAGAAGAAATTAAAGTTGTAAATGCCGAAAGAACCAATCAGCTAAAAGATGCCAATTATAGCGAACTAGAGACTAATGCAAAAAATTTTAAATACTCCAAATCCTCAAAAGAAAAAGCGCCTAAAAAAGAAAAAATAGATACAAAAAAAGTTTCTTACGAATTGTATTTAAAAAAGAAAAGTATAGAAGAAATCGCTGCTGAAAGAAATTTAGCCGTTGGAACTATTTCTCACCATTTGAGCCATTACGTTGGATTGGGTTTAATACCATTAAATAAGTTTGTAAAAAAAGACATCAGTAATAAA
>CAIMMJ010000127.1 GCA_903842515.1 uncultured Bacteroidota bacterium
TACTCCCACACATCAACAATGTTTCCTTGGTAAGCCAAAGAAATTGCTTCTTGCGCAGTTCTTGCTGTTTGTAATCGCTTGGCAAGTTCATCTAAATTTGTAAACACTTCGTCTACCCAACCTTGTGAGTGCCTTGTATGTATTGCCTTTTCATTTATTTCTGCCACCACACAAATTCCACCGGCAATTACAGTAGCTTTAGGCTGTGCACCGCTCATTCCTCCTAGGCCACAGGTAACAAATACTTTTCCTTTTAATCCATCTCTGCCTTTTATAAATTTTCTTCCGGCATTCATTATAGTAATACATGTGCCATGAACAATGCCTTGCGGACCAATATACATGTAAGAACCGGCGGTCATTTGACCATACTGCGTTACCCCTAAAGCGTTATATTTTTCCCAGTCGTTGGGTTTAGAATAATTGGGTATCATCATTCCATTGGTAACTACCACCCTTGGTGCTTCTTTGTGAGAAGGAAAAAGGCCAAGCGGATGGCCGGAATACATTACCAATGTTTGTTCGTCTGTCATTTCTGAGAGGTATTTCATGGTCAAGCGATACTGTGCCCAATTTTGAAATACCGCACCATTTCCGCCGTAGGTAATTAGCTCATGAGGATGTTGAGCAACTGCATGGTCTAAATTATTTTGAATCATTAGCATGATGGATGCTGCCTGCTCACTTTTTGCAGGATATTCCTCAATTGGTCTGGCGTATATTTTATGTGTGGGCATAAACCTGTACATGTAAATTCTACCGTATGTTTTTAGTTCGTTTAAAAACTCCTTTGCCAATGCAGCATGAAACTTTTTGTTGAAATATCTTAAGGCATTTTTTAGTGCCAGCTTTTTTTCTTGGTGATTTAAAATGTCTTTTCTTTTGGGAGCGTGGTTTACATTACTGTCATACGCCAAAAGTTCCGGTAAATATTCAGGAATTCCCTCTGTTATTTCTTCTTGAAATGATTTTATTTTGCTCACTGTTTCCATAAAATATATGGTGATTAATTTTTTTGTTTTTTAAAACTGTCGGTACTTTTATTGTAGCCATATGGACAATGCCTGCAACCACTTTTGCAACAATGTCCTCTTTTTAAATGATACTTTTCTGTAAACACCAAATATCCTTCGGGAGTTTTGTAAAAATCATCAGGTTCAAGTTCTGGTTTCTTTGCAAACATGGTTTATTGCCTTTGGGCAAATTTACTATTCTATTTTAATAGATGTTGAATGTATTTTACAAATGAAGCCATAAAATGTTTTATGATAACTGTACAAATGTTAATTGCAATTTATTTGAAGTTTAATAATTCATTTAAATTCGTATTTTTGAATAAAGTTGTATTTATGAAATACTTGGAAAGGGATACAAATTATAAACGCAAGAAAAAAAATTCTATTTTTTCTTCCTATGTAATTCAACGTTTAATGAAAAAATATAACGTAGATACTAAAGAAGGAATTTTTTTATCCTCATTAGAGGAAGATGCACTATTGAGTGCTGCAAAAATTGCCTCTTCAAAAGCAGTTAGAACCTCAATGGCTTTAGGAATTACAATTAAAATTATTAGAAGCCGCGAAATTATTGCTATTAATTCTGATAAATCATTTAAGGTCTTAAGAAAAATATCTGTACCGCAACTTAACATTTCTTCTTTAAGAAAAGGAATGATTTTAAAAAGAAAATAGAATGTCTTTACCAAGACTGAGAATATTTGCAGGGCCAAATGGATCCGGAAAAAGTACACTCTTCGACTCTTTTTCAAAAAAATATGATGCTGGCGTATTTCTTAATGCCGATTTAATAGAGAAAGAACTGGAAACTAAAGGATACATTGATGTTAGCGAATTTAATTTAAATTTAAATCAGACAAATTTAGATGAGTTTTTAGAGACAGAAAGAGCTGTATCTCTTGTTAAAAAAGCCAATTCAGAATTTAATGAAATTAATATTGCATTAACAGAAAACATCATTGTTGGTGTTGAAAAGGAAACTCATGGTTATGAAGGTGCATTAATCTGTTCATTTTTACGACATCATTTGCAAGAAAAGATGCTAAGTTTTTGTTTTGAGTCGGTAATGAGCCATCCGTCAAAAATTGAAGAAATAAAAGAAGCAAAGCAAAAAGGATATAGAATTTATCTATACTTTATTTGTACAGATGATCTTGAAGTAAATATTTCCAGAGTAGAAAATAGAGTAGAAAAAGGAGGGCATAATGTTGCAAAAGAAAAAATATCTAGTCGTTACATTAATACATTAAACAATCTAATAAACATGATTGAATATGTTGACAAATGCTATTTATTTGACAACTCTTCTGATATAGAGTTTAAGCTTATTGCCAAAATAGAGCAAAATCAATTATTGTTAGAAATTGAGCCGAAAGAATTACCAAACTGGTTTGTTGAATATGTACTAAAATATTATTTAATCTAGTTTTATTATCCTCAGTTGAACTGCACAAACTTCAGATAATATTAACTTTACTATTTCAAATTGTTGGCAATAAATAAAAACGCTAGAGTAATTTTTTTAATAACTTATACTATAAATTTTGATAGATTTTGAGCAAAAACTTTTAGTTTCAGCGCCTCCATTAGAACATTTAAACATTGCAAACAACACACAAAACTACCATTGCAGCGTTTTGCGTTTAGATAAAATAAATGCTTGGTACGGAGGAAATAAATACTATAAACTTAAAAAAAACCTAGAGGAATTTTATTCCGGCAATTATAGCAGTATAATTACTTTTGGTGGTGCTTATTCTAACCACATTTATTCATTGGCTGCAATAGGAAAAGAATTGGGCATAAAAACTATTGGATACATAAGAGGACTTGAGCCAGATAAACTAAGTTCAACACTTAATTTTGCAAAAGAATGCGGAATGGAATTGGTTTGGATTTCACGAACTGATTATTCCTTAAAAAACGAAAAAGTTTTTGTTGATACGCTGCAAAAAAAACACCCCAATTGTTTACTAATTCCGGAGGGAGCAAGCAATGATCTTGGAATTGAAGGATGCAAAGAAATTACAATGGAAATTACCTGTGACTTTGATTACATTATTGTTGCTTGTGGCACGGGCAGCACACTGGCAGGAATTGTTAGTGGCCTTAAGCCGCAGCAAATGGCAATTGGAATTTCTGTTGTTAAAGGTGTTGATACGTTGAGTTCTTTTGTTTGTAATAAAAACCCTGAAAAGAGAAATAATTTTAAAGTATTGTTTGATTATCACTACGGAGGTTATGCAAAAAAAAGTTTGTTGCTGGAGCAATTTGTAAACGGCTTTTACAAAGAAAACCAGGTGCCCTTAGATATGGTGTATACCGCAAAAGCAATGGCCGGATTGTTTGATTTGATAGAAAAAAATCTTTTTGAACCTCACTCAAAAATTGTGTTTGTTCATACAGGAGGATTACAAAATGGAGAAATGGCGGTGGGAAATTAATTTAAAATTTCAGAAATATTTTTTCTAATTTTAACTCCAACATAAATTATGAAAAACAACATATTGTTTCTTTTACTTTTTCTTTGCGGTGTAGGCTCATCTGCACAAGAAATTAATGTTTGTGGAACAGACATTTTGATGGAACGCAGAATGAAAAAATTTCCGCTCATAAAAGAAAAAAGAAAAATGATGGATTTGCAGCCGCAAAAAAATTCGTTGCTTACTGCCACCTACACTATACCTATTGTTTTTCATATTTTACATCAAAATGGCCCAGAAAACATTTCGGATGATCAAGTAAGAGACGGACTAAGAATTTTAAACGAAGATTTTTCTAAAACCAATCCTGATATAGAGCAGGTAATCCCCTCGTTTACTTCTATAGCAGATTCTACAAGAATTAAATTTGTATTGCCAACCATTGATCCCTTAGGGAATTGCACCAATGGCATTATTCATTATTACGATGCAAATACAAATTGGGACGCCAATGTTTCGGAATACGCTTATACATGGGACCCTACAAAGTATTTAAACATTTATATTGTAAAAACCATTGACGTGGGTAATGGATTTTCTGCCGCAGGTTATACTTATTTACCGGGCACATGGCCTGATGGTGCAAGCCAAGATGCAATTGTAATGCTCAACAATTATTTTGGGTCCATTGGCACCGGAAATTACTTTATTTCTAGAGTACTCACCCACGAAATAGGACATTGGCTAAACCTCTATCATGTTTTTGGAGGAAGCAATAGTGCGGGTGTTGATTGCAATAGCGACGATTTTGTGGACGATACCCCCACAACACTTGGATATTTATTTTGTCCGGATTCTAATAATCCTAGCTCCTATCAGGTTTGTACGCCCGGGGTTGACGAAAATTTTCAGAATTATATGGACTATTCATATTGCTGCAAAATGTTTACTGCCGGTCAAGGACAAAGAATGAGGGATGCCTTATCTTCTAGCGTTTCGGGAAGAAACAATCTATGGAATGCAGAAAACTTAGCTTTAACGGGTGTTTTTAATTTACAGAGCAACTGCGCCCCTCAAGCAGCTTTTAGCATAAGTAATTCTCAAACATGTGTTGGCGTGCCAATTACGTTTTACGACAACAGTTGGAATGGTTTTCCACAATTTTACAGCTGGACTTTCCCTGGAGGAAATCCATCCACATCGTCAGAACAAAATCCGGTTGTTACTTACAATACACCAGGTGTATATTCCGTAACTTTTTCTTGCGGAAATTCAGCGGGCACAAGCACACCAATTTTTTTAGAAAACATTATTTCTGTGCAAGAGAATTCGCCGGGTGTGTATGCAAACTTTTGGGAAGAGAATTTCGAAAGTAATAGTATTCCTGGCGTAGATTGGAGAGTAAACAACAACAGCGGTGGTGCACAATGGGCTATGACAAACGAAACAAGTGTTTCGGGAATTTTGTGTGCCAAACTTACCAGAGAATTTAATTTTAGATTTAACGTAGCAGAGCTAATTGGTCCTTCGGTGAACTTAAGCAGCTTTTCTGCTCCGCTCCTAACATTTAAATTAGCTGCTGCAGAGGTTTTTCCGGAACACGTAAATACCCTAAAGGTTTTTGCAAGTGTAGATTGCGAACAAAACTGGATAGAGCTATACAGTAGAATTGGCCAGCAATTGGTAACAAGTAGCAGCACCGAGCCTGGGTTTATACCTCAAGGTGGCGGAGATTGGCGGATGGAATCTATTAACCTTAATGCCTTGGCGAATGAAGATCACGTGTTATTTAAATTTGTTTATTACAGAGATAGTTTGCCACAGCCCAATAATGTTTTTATTGATGATATAAACATTGGCTCGCCTGATTTAACCTCAACTAACAATGAAGGCAAACATTTTGATGTTTTCCCTAACCCAAGCACCGGAAATATTTTTGTAAATGCTCCGCTTAATTCTTCTTTTTTTGTTGAACTTTATGATTCAAAAGGTAAATTAATAAAAAGAAAACAACACTCTGCTGCGGCAAATAATTCCATTAATTTAAGCGATGGAAAAAACCTGGTAAAAGGATTGTATTTGGTTAAAGTTTACGCTTCAGATGTAGTGTTTACCAAGAAAATAATTGTAGAATAAATCTACAATCTATTTGTGTTTAGGCTTATAAAGTGTATTAACTTTGAGGAGTAATAGAAATTTCAAAATATTCCATTACAGAATTGGCCAATAATTTTTTGCAGGCAATCTCAACATTTTCTTTTGCTTGCTCAATAGAGTTGGCTTCAATTTCTAGGTCTATACTCTTGCCAATTCTAACATCGTTTATCAAGGTTAAATTTAGATTTTTTAAGCCCAATAAAACCGCTTTTCCTTGAGGGTCCAATAAATTTTTATTGGGCATAATTTTTACAGAAGCAGTGTACTTCATTTAAAAAACTATTTTTTTGTACATGAATAATCTGGAGCAAAATTTGCTGCAGATGCTGCTTTGGCAGATAATTCTTCGTTATTTAATTCTGTAGAATTGCCACACACTTGTGGTCTTACAATGGTAGTATCTTTTAAATCTCTTTTGTAGGTGTATTCGCAAGTAATGCATTTGTTACAAGAAGAAATAGAAACTGCTAATGCAATTAAGAAAGTGGTGGTGCTTATAATTTTTTTCACGATTCTATATTTTAATGATGCAATGATAAATAATTAATGTTTTAATCCCAAATACGAGTGTTCTTTTCCGTGCACTCTAATTTATTTTGTGGTGGTTTGTTTTGTTCTAATCTGTCTTGATAGTCTATAATATCTTTTCTGTTGCCACAGGTTTCGGGGTATGTAAATGAAAGACTATCGTTTGAGGCAGAAACTTGTTGGCAAGTAACACATTTTTCGCAAGAGCTAAAACCTATTGTTAAAAGCAAAAACAGAGTTGCATAAATAAATTTCATACTTATTTTAAAATTAAATTTACAAATAATGATTTAAAAGTACATATTTTTTTGTTTCAGCAATTTTTTATCCGTGGATGGTTTCTTTTTTACCATAATTGGCAATTACGGATGCTTCAAATTCTAAAAATGCCTTCCACCTATCGTCTACCTCTTTTTCTGGAAAAAACTTTTTCGCTAACTTAATAAATGTGGTATAATGTCCTGCTTCGCTAATCATTAATTCTCTGTAGAACTCTGCCAATTCAGGGTCATTTATTTTTTGCGACAACACCTTAAATCTCTCGCAGCTTCTGGCTTCTATCATGGCAGAAAAAAGCAAACGATCCATCAACACAATGTCTCTGTTGTATCCTTTTCGCACAAATTGAATAAGTTCGTTTACGTAGCTGTCTTTTCTTTCTCTGCCCAAGGTAAAGCCTCTTTTTACAATAATTTGATGAACCTGTTTAAAATGCTGCAACTCTTCTTGAGCAATTTCTAAAAGCTGTTGCACAATTTCTGTATGTTCTGGGTAATTTACCACAATAGAAATTGCGTTGCTCAACGCTTTTTGTTCACAAAATGCATGGTCGGTAAGTACCTCCGAAATATTAGATTCTACTAATTCTACCCATCTTGGGTCGGTTGCCAATTTTAATCCCAGCATTTATTCAAAAGATAGTAATGTATTTTTAATGATTTCTACGCACTCTAATATTTGCTCTTTGGTAATGTTTAAAGGAGGAGCAAATCTAATTATATCGCCGTGAGTAGGTTTTGCCAACAATCCATTTTCTGCCAGTTTTAAACAAACACTCCAAGCGTCTTTGCCAGGAATATTTTTTATAACAATTGCATTAAGCAATCCTTTTCCTCTAACGTCGGCAATAAGAGGGCTGTTTAAATTCTTTAATTCATCCCTCAACAATTTACCCAATTCATTGGCATTTTCTGCTAATTTTTCGTCGAGCAAAACTTGCAATGCCTCCATTGCAACAGCACAAGCCAAAGGATTTCCGCCATAAGTGGAGCCGTGTTCACCCGGCTTTATGTTTAACATGATATGGTTGTTGCACAAAACAGCAGATACCGGCATTGTGCCTCCACTTAATGCCTTGCCCAAAATTAAAATATCTGGTTTAACATTTTCGTGGTCGCATGCCAACATTTTTCCTGTTCTTGCCAAGCCTGTTTGCACCTCATCGGCAATGTACAAAACGTTGTTCCTTTTGCACAAATCAAACGATTTGCTCAAGTATCCTTCACTTGGAACAACAACTCCTGCTTCGCCTTGAATGGGTTCTACCATAAAACCTGCAACAGTTTTATCTTTTAATGCATTTTCTAGTGCTTCCAAATCGTTGTAAGGAATAATTACATAACCCGGCATAAATGGACCAAATCCGCTAAAGCTGCTTGGGTCTGTAGAAGAAGAGATGGCAGCAAGCGTTCTGCCCCAAAAATTTCCAGCTACAAAAATTATTTTTGCCTCGTTTTCTGGAATTCCTTTTTTTACGTATCCCCATTTTCTTGCTAATTTTATGGCGGTTTCTCCTGCCTCAACTCCTGTGTTCATAGGCAATACCTTATCATAGCCAAAAAAAGCAGTGATGTATTTTTCGTATTTCCCCAATAAATTATTGTAAAATGCCCTGGATGTTAATGTAAGTTTATGTGCTTGCTCTACAAATGCTTTTGTAATTCTTGGATGACAATGGCCTTGATTTACGGCAGAGTATGCAGATAAAAAGTCAAAATATTTTTTACCGGCAACATCCCATAGAAAAACCCCTTCTCCTTTTTCAATAACTACAGGTAAAGGGTGGTAATTGTGTGCTCCGTAATTTTCTTCTAATTGAATGTATTTGTCAAACGAATTTTCTAATACTGTTGTTGATTGAGGCATAAAATTGATTTTGAGGACGTAAAGTTAATCCTTTTTTGTTGAAATATGTGCCGCGAACCTATTCAATAAAAAGAAATTACACTACACATTACTTGTATCCACTAAAAATTTAGCAATTACTTAGTACTTTTGAAAAAATTAATCACTTAATGAAAAGAGTACTCACAGGAATACAGAGCAGTGGAATTCCGCATCTAGGAAATATTTTAGGGGCAATTGTTCCTGCCATAGAATTGTCGAAAAAAGAGGGAACAGAATCATTTATTTTTATTGCAGATTTTCATTCATTAACCACAATTAAAGATGCTCCAACAAGAATAAAAAACGTTTACGCAGTGGCGGCAGCATGGATTGCATTTGGGTTTGACACTGAAAAAAACTTTTTTTATCGCCAAAGCAAAATTCCACAAGTAACAGAATTAACTTGGTATTTAAGTTGTTTTACTCCCTTTCCAATGTTGGCAAACGCCCACTCTTTTAAAGATAAATCAGATAAACTTAGCGATGTAAATGCGGGGCTTTTTGTGTATCCTGTGTTGATGGCTGCAGATATTATTTTGTATCAGGCCAACGAAGTTCCGGTGGGTAAAGACCAAGTGCAGCATTTAGAAATTACAAGAGACATTGCCCAACATTTTAATAATTTATACGGCCAAACGTTTGTTTTGCCAAAGGCAGTGATAGACGAAAATGTAATGATTATACCGGGAACCGACGGACAAAAAATGAGCAAGTCGTACAATAATTTTATTGATATTTTTCTGCCCGAAAAAGAACTAGAAAAACAAATAAAACTTATAGTAACAGATAGCAAAGAATTAGAAGAATCTAAGAACCCTGATACATGTAATGTTTTTAAATTGTTTAGCTTAATTGCCGATAATGCATCCATAAAAACCATGAGAGAAAAATACATTGCTGGTGGCTATGGCTATGGACATGCAAAAAAAGAACTCTTTAATACCATTTTAGAAAAATACAAATTGCAAAGAGAAAAATACAATTATTTGATGCAAAACACCAATGAATTAGAGGCCCTCTTAAGCATTGGCGAAAATAAAGCAGCTCAAGTTGCTCAAGTAACGTTAACGGATGTACGACAAAAACTAGGTTTTTAAAAAAACATGGAAGCAACATCCATTATTTATCATTTTGCCACAATAGAAGGGTGGGAAGCACAACAAAAAAATGAGGAATATTTTCCATCTGCTTTTTTGCAAGAAGGATTTATTCATTGTTGCACTAAAAATCAATTAGAAGGCGTATTAAAAAGATATTTTAAATCTTCAGACAAGGTTTACTTAATAACCGTAGATACTAAAAAAGTTGTTGCTCCACTAAAAATAGAACTAGCCAGCAATGGCGATTTTTTTCCTCATATTTATGGTAAGATAAACAAATCTGCCATCGTTAAATCTGAGCTAATTGTTGTTTGTAATTTTAGATTAAATTAAAGAAACAATACTCCGACAAAACGTTTCTGAAGCAAATGTTCTTGATTTGAATTTACGTTAAGAAATGATTTTCTGCCACAATAAACATATTGTTAAATTTTAAATACATCTACTCTAAATACTTACTTTATTCTATCTTTTTTGTAAGATTTGCCTATTTAAATTTCTTCTGAGACTACTATTTTATTTTTGGTTTAAAAAGAAAGCTTAAAAGACTCATACAACAACAAAATTTGCATGCATTAAAGAAAGAAAAATTATTGTTTGCACACTATTTTACAATTATTTATTTATCCCGATCGACTATTGCACAATACTTTGGTAATAAAGTGTTTACTTTTGGTAGTGGTTGTAAATGTGTTGATATTAAAACAAAATGTAGCTATCAATCCTATTTTTCAACACATAAAACCAGTTTCTTAGTGTATAAAACACACCTATTAATTTTTAAAAATAAATTAGATTTAGACCGTAAAATATTTTCAATGGATTTTAAGATAGAGCTTACTGAAGAATCGAGATTAAATACTGTAGATTTCTCCAACCTTGTTTTTGGAAAAGTTTTTAGTGACCACATGCTAGTTGCAGATTTTGAAAACGGAAAATGGAACACTCCCCAAATAAAACCATATGGAAAATTTTTAGTGGCACCTTCAATGTCAGCTCTACACCATGCACAAAGTATTTTTGAAGGGCTAAAAGTTTATAAAAATGAAAATGGAGACATATTGTTTTTTAGGCTAGAAGAAAATCAAAAACGATTAAATGTTTCGGCCGAAAGAATGTGTATGCCTGCCGTTCCAAAAGAAATATTTATACAAGGAATTAAAAAACTAGTAGAAATAGACAAAGCTTTTATTCCTTCTGGAGATGGACTTTCGCTATATGTTCGGCCTATATATTTTGCAACAGACGAAGCAATTGGGGTAAAAGCGTCGCAGAACTATAGACTAATTATTTTTACCACACCAACAGGGCCATTTTACTCCGAACCATTAAAAGTAAAAATTGAAACACATTACAGTCGCTCTGCCGAGGGTGGAACAGGATATGCCAAAGCAGCAGGAAACTACGGTGGTTCATTTTATCCCACCAAAAAAGCAATGGAAGAAGGTTTTCAGCAATTAATATGGACCGATGCAAAAGAAAATAAATACGTAGAAGAATCTGGTGCAATGAATTTGATGTTTGCTTTTGATGATGTTTTGGTAACACCAAGCTTAAGTGCCAGCAAACTTGCTGGTATTACAAGAGACAGCATTATTACTCTTGCAAAATCATTGGGCATTAAAGTGGAGGAAAGAAATATTTCGGTGGATGAAATTATTGAAAAGCACGAACAAGGAAAACTAAAAGAAGCCTTTGGAGTTGGTACAGCAGCAGTAATTGCGCCCATTGCAATAATTGGATACAAGGGGCAAACCATAAATTTGCCGGCAATTGCAGATACCAATATTTCTAGAATTATTGCCCTTGAACTGCAAAAAATTAGAACTGGGCAAACTGCCGATAAATTTGGGTGGATGGAGAAATTGTAGCGTTTTTCTAAACTAATTAATTCTAAAATAAAACATCCAGCTTAAGTCTTCAGAGAAAATTTAGTTTAACACGGTTTAATTGGCAACACTCTTCACAATTCTGCTTTGTGAAAGCTTTTACGTGCCTTTTGCACTGCGCCATGGCAACTAAATTATCTTGTAAAAAACTCCAAAAGTGGTTTATTGATAACAAAAAGCTCCGGTAATAATTACCAGAGCTTTGTGGAGGTCTCGAGCGGGGTCGAACCGCTGTACAAGGTTTTGCAGACCTCTGCCTAACCACTCGGCCACGAGACCAATTTTTTGAGTTGGCAAAACTACTATTTTTTTTAATATCAAATTTGCAATTGCATTAAAAAGCCTTTAATTTTTATTCTAACACATTATTTTATCCACTCTATTGGCGTGTCTTCCACCTTCGAAAGGAATTGCCAAAAAAGTTTCTACCATTTGTTTGGCAAGTTCTTGGCTTACAAACCTTGCAGGTATTGAAATTACGTTGGCATTGTTGTGTTGCCTAGCCAAAGAGGCTATTTCGTTGGTCCAGCACAATGCCGCTCTTATTCCTGCATGTTTATTCACGGTCATATTTACTCCGTTTCCGCTGCCACAAATAATAATTCCTAAATCGGCTTGTTTATTTTCTATTGCAATTGCCAAAGGATGTGCAACATCCGGATAATCCATACTATTGGTAGAATGCGTTCCAAAATCAATAAATTGGTGCTGTAATTTAAACTCTTCTTTCAAGAATTCTTTTAGTTCATATCCCGCATGGTCGGCTGCAATGGCAAGTTTCATATTATATTTTAAATACGTTTTTTAAAACTGTTTTTAGCTTCCATATTTTTGTAAAAGCACTTTCTTTTCTATAGTTCAAGGGTTTTAATTTCCCTTGTATCCTTCCTTCAAACCATTTATCGAAAGGATAAAAATAATCTTCTACCCATTTTCCATTACTGTACTTGAAGTACAAAAAATCTGGGTAAAATGTTGTTTTCCTATGCAAAGATTCTAATAACAAATCATCTCCTTCGCTTGGGTGATAATCAAAATCGAAACAATTTTTGGTGTTCAGCTGCTCAAGAACAAATTTTTCTGTTAAACCCTCCCCAAGGTTTTTGCTTTGGCACTTTGCTTTTCCATACGTTGGATTTTGTTTTGGATAATGAACCTTTACTTGTAAAGTCCATTTATAGTCAGTATAAGTTTTTTCGTTTTTTTCGTTGCCACTCTTTTCTTGGCATGTACATAAAATAAATTGATTGACTAAATCGCACATATAAAACAAAAACTTATTTTCAAAAGTAAGGGTTTTAAAAACTCAAACTAAAGTTGGCAGCATAAAAGTTATTAAAAATTATAGGGTTTATTTTTAAACAACTAAGGCTTTTGTTTTTTGAAGTTATTTTGGGGTGATGACTTTTCCAAACCTGTCTTGCACAGGCATATCCTATGGCTCCTCCAAGCAAAACATCCGAAGCCCAATGGGTGTGTTCTGTCATTCTAGAAATACCAACTAAAGTTGCGGTAGCATAAGCAATAATGGGCACTAATGGCGTTTGATTGTATTGCATGGCAAAAACAGAAGCAATACTAAAGGCTGCACCTGTATGTCCACTCGGGAAAGCATCAACACTTGAACCGCCCCAAATATTTTTCCATTTTGGCCCTGTCCATTTTCCGCCGATTATTTTACTGCTGTAGGCTGCACTTGGTCTTTCTCTGCCACTGAGCGTTTTTCCTAATCTAATCCATACTCCTGCTTGTATAGTTGCTTCCAGCGCCATTAATCCTGTTTCTACTATTTTTGGTTTTTTAAACACAATGCCTGATAGAGTATAAACCGCAACAGGAATTATCACATAATTTCCGCCCAATTCTGTTATTTTAGGGCTAACAAATCCTACAAAATTATTGGTGTATATTAGGTTGGTTACCTTATCGTCAAGAGGAGGATCAAGAGGAATAAGAGCAAACGAAGTGGCGGTAACTGCCGAACCAATTAGCCATTGTTGTTTGCTGGCGCTAAATGGTGCAATGGCTTGTTTGTAGAAATTTACAAAAACTTCTTTCGGAAATTGTTTAAGGTAGTGCATTCCTCTGGCAGAATCAACTTTTAATTTTAAGTCTCTAGCATTTGATTTATTGGGGAATAAAATTGCTTCAAGAAATAAAAAAAAGCAGAGAATAATATGTTTTCCTTTAAAAATCATCGTTGATAAAATTTATGCAATAAAGAAATAAAAAAGAAAGCGATGAAATAAAAATTTAAAATCATTAAAATAGAAACAACTTTGTATTAACCCATGTTCATTTTCTTTTTTTCCTCCCAATCCTCCCTGCTTATTTTTAACCAATTGCAGTAGATTTCATTCCATTCTGTCCAAGTAAAGTTTCCTATAATTTTTAATCCACATTTTTCTAGCACTCTTACCGATTTCAGGTTTTCTACATTAGTTATTCCGTAAACTTCATTGGCATTCAATTGGTTAAAAGCAAAATCTAGTGATGCCTTGGTAGATTCTGTAGCATAGCCATTTCCCCAATATTTTTTAATAATTCTGTATCCTACTTCGTAAAAATTTACGTGATTATTTATTGGCTCAGTAATAAATTTTATTCCTGTCCACCCCATAAAATTTCCTGTTGTTTTTTCTAGCATTGCAAAGCGTCCAACTCCGTTTTCGTGGTATTGCTTCCTTACCAATTCAATTGTTTTTATACATTCTTCAATATTTTTTACGGGCTTATTGCCTAAGTATTTGTGCACCTCCGGGTCAGAATCTAATTCAAACATACCTTGTGCATCGCTTAGCTGCAGCTCTCTTAAAATAAGTCGCTCTGTTTCTAGCAGCAGTTGCATAGTTTACTCAGTTTTAAATATCAATTGCAATGATAACTCTTAATCTCGGTTAAAAAAGACAAAGTATAAGAAATCATTCTTAATTTTGTGGCTCATTAAATTAAAAATTAAAAATATGTATCCAGAACAATTAGTAATACCCATGAAAGGAGAGCTTTCTTCTGTGGGCTTCAAAGACCTTACCACACCTCAAGAAGTTGATGCTGCAATTAAAGATTCCAAAGGAACTTTATTGGTAGTAGTTAACTCTGTTTGCGGCTGTGCAGCAGGAGCAGCACGCCCTGGTGTGAAAGAAGCAGTAAATTCTTCACCAAAAAAACCAGATCAATTAACTGCTGTTTTTGCTGGCTTTGATACAGAAGCCACTGCTCAAGCCAGAAAATATTTTGCTCCTTACCCACCCTCTTCGCCTTGTGTTGCCTTGTTCAAAGACGGTAAACTTGTTCACTTTTTAGAAAGACACCACATAGAAGGCAGGTCTGCAGCAATGATTTCTGATAACTTAAAAATGGCTTTTGAAGAGTTTTGTTAAAAGCATTTACACTTTTATTAAAAACCACCTTGTTTATTCAAGGTGGTTTTTTTGTATACACTGTTTTTTTATCACACTTAATTGCTTTACTCAACATCATTAATAACTTAAACAGTAAAGTAAGGGCGGTTATATAATTAATTCTAAGAATAACTCACCATTATCGTTCACAATTTTTTAATGTTTATTTATCCACAATTTAACACAGTTGTGAACTTTGCAAATTTTAATGATAATTTTTTAACCTGATTTTCAACCCTATTCAAAACAAGTTTTCAGCACCAAAAAGCCGATTTTGGTTAATAACCCTGCTCATTTTTTGTAGCTAATTTTGTTGGTGCTGTAGCAAAAACTTATAAGCAAAACATGTTTTGATTTTTTGACAATAGATATTAACTTTTTGTTAGAATTTATTAGCCTGAAATGAACAAAAAATTTGCTGAATTAAACATCAAGTTATAAACACTGCAGCAAGAAAACAAGAATGTTAAAATCTAAACTAATTGTTGATTATTAAAGTTTTAGCTATTTTTAAATGTTAATAATATGTTGATGAACTTTCATTATTTACTTTTACAAAGGTTTACATAAATATTTATACACTGTTTGAACAGACCATTAACAACAACATAGTTTAATTTAAAAAAGATATATAATTATTAAATGGTTAAAAAAGACTTGGATTTATTTGAAGAAATAAAAAATCTAAAAAAAGAAAAGAATGCTGTAATATTGGCCCATTATTATCAGAATACAGACATACAGGATGTAGCAGATTATTTAGGAGATAGCTTGGGCCTTGCAATTGCAGCACAAAAAACAGAAGCAGATGTTATTGTTTTTGCAGGAGTTCATTTTATGGCCGAAACAGCAAAAATTCTTAATCCTTCAAAAAAAGTGTTGTTGCCCGATTTAAAAGCTGGTTGTTCTTTGGCAGATTCTTGTCCGCCAAACGAATTTAAATTATTTAAAGAAAAACATCCCAATCATTTAGTAATTTCATACATCAATTGCAGTGCAGAAATTAAAGCACTTACAGATATTATTTGCACTTCATCCAATGCTCAAAAAATTGTTGAAAGTTTGCCCAAAGAACAAAAAATAATTTTTGCACCAGATAAAAATTTAGGAAAATACATCAACAAACAAACTGGCAGAAATATGATTCTGTGGGACGGCAGCTGCATGGTGCACGAAATTTTTTCGTTAAAACAAATAATGAAATTAAAAGCAGCAAATCCAACTGCAAAAATTATTGCACACCCTGAGTGCGAAGAACCCGTTTTGGCAGTGGCCGATTTTATTGGCTCTACCACCGGACTATTAAATTATACTATAAAAGATAGTGCTATGGAGTTTATAGTGGCAACAGAAACGGGAATAATTCATCAAATGCAATTAAAGAGTCCACAAAAGACTTTTATACCTGCACCACCAAACAACAACTGTGCATGCAATGATTGCCCTCACATGAAGCTAAATACATTAGAAAAGCTATATTTATGCCTTAAAAACGAAACTCCAGAATTAATAATGGAAGAAAGTTTAAGATTAAAAGCAGAAAAGCCAATAAAAAAAATGTTGCAGCTATCCATTGAATTAGGAATTGTATAAATGTTTGCGAAATTTAAAATAGTATTTGTATTTTTTCTCCTTACCGGGTTTAAGCCATTGCTTTCGCAAGAAATAAAAACCGAAAACCAAAACGGCTACAATAAGTTTTACTATCCCTCTGGTAGGATTCAATCTGAAGGAAATTTAAAAGACGGAAAACCTGAAGGTTTTTGGATAAATTATTTTGAAAGTGGAAGAAAAAAATCTGAAGGAAATAGAAAGAATTTTCAACTGGACAGCATTTGGAATTTTTATAATGAAAACGGAATATTAGTTCAAAGTTTTAATTACCGCGAAGGAAAAAAAGAAGGATTTAAAAGAATTTTCGAACCCGATTCCGGTAAGCTGGTTTCTGAAGAACATTTTATTGCCGACTTAAAAGATGGTTATTCTTTTTTTTATAAAAACAACTACAAATACAAGGATATTCCCTTTATAAAAGGCAAAGAAAATGGATTGGGAAGAGAGTACAGTAAAGATGGATTAATAATAACATTAACAACCTATAAAAATGGTTTTTTGCAAAGAGAAGAAAGAATAAATAGAAGAGACCAAGCCAATAGAAAACAAGGAAATTGGAAATCATTTTTTTCATCAGGAAAAGTTTATACGGAAAGTAAATACCTAAACGATAAACTAGATGGATACTACAAAGAATACAACGAAAAAGGAGATTTGATAAAAACAGAAAAATACATTGATGGCGTGCTGCAAATAAATGTTGCAGAGTTAATAAAGCTAGATACAAAAAAGACATTTTTTAGCAATGGACAAGTAAAAACTTCAGGAACATTTAAGCAGGGTATAGCAGAAGGCGTAACTAGGTTTTACGATAGCACAGGGGTAATAAATAATTCACAAATTTTTAAAAACGGAATATTAATTTCTGAAGGAATTTTTGATGAAAAAGGTTTTCAACAAGGCCCATGGAAAGAGTATTATTTAACCGGTGAATTGCGTTCAGAAGGAGTTTATGAAAATGGAAAAAGAGTGGGATTGTGGAAATATTATCATCAAAACAAAAACATAGAGCAAATAGGAAAATTCAATAAAAAAGGTAAGCCTGAGGGAGACTGGAAATGGTATTTTGAATCGGGAAATATTTTAAGAGAAGAAACATTTATAAATGGTTTGTCCGAAGGTGAAATGAGAGAATACAATGACTCAGGAGCTATTGTTACCAAAGGAAATTTTGTGGAGGGAGAAAAAGAAGGATTTTGGTTTTTGCAAGACGGAGACGATAGAGAAGAAGGAAATTATAGAAATTCTATGAAAGATGACATGTGGAAATATTTTTACTCAAACGGAAAAATTTCTCATCAAGGAAAGTACATAGAAAATTTAGAAAATGGTAAGCATGTTTACTACTATGATAATGGAAGAGTAATGCAAGAAGGAGAATTTATTATGGGCAACAAAGAAGGAAATTGGAGAAAATATGATAGAGATGGAACCCTGGTAACAACAATTCTTTTTAGAGACAATGCAGAAATAAAAATTGATGGCGAAAAAATTCCTATGTTAGAAGGGTCAAATACTAATCTTCCAGAATAGCAAGAACATGAAAAGATCGAACTTCAAAAAGAACGAAAATGTAAATTCAATAACAAATGATACTGAATTTTATAAATCAATCTTTGATTCATCTTTGCAAAACAAAGTAATTGTAGAAAACGGAATAATTATAGAAATAAACGACAAAGCACTAGAAAATATTTCTTCTAGTAAAGAAAACGTTATCGGAAAAAAATTAAGCCACTACTTTCCACAACTTCAGCCCGACGGTGAGCAATCTCTTGCAAAATCTCGGAGAATATTTAAACAGGTTGTGCAAAATAAAATTAATCAGTTCAGTTGGAAAGTTCTAAATCCACCCAATAAAAACTATGAAATAGAAGTAAATTTAAATTATATTAAGTACAACAACCGTAAATTTTTTATTTATAATTTTTTCTTTGTTCAAACCAACACTAACTTCGATTTTTATTTAAACAGAATAAGAAACAGTTATAATTTTTTTATTGATTTTTTTACAGATGCAGCTATTATTCATAAAAAAGGAGTATTAATAACTTGCAATGCTGCTGCAGCACAAATTTTAGAAGCAAACACTATTCAAGAATTAAATAATTATAATTTATTTAGTTTGTTGTTGCCCGAATACGTAAATAAGGCTGCGGAAAGGCTAGCTATTGTTGAAAAAGGAGGAAATGTAACATTTTCTGACTATAAAATTAGAACCCTAAAAAACAATATAAAAACAGTAGAGTTAAAGTCCCTGTCAATAAATCAAATTGGAAAAGATGAAACACTTATGTTGGCCAAAGAAGTTATTGAAAACACCGACTTGCTTGAGAAAGAAATTTTTAAAAACAAAGAATTAGAAAATGTAGTAAAGCAATTAAAAGAGGTGCTTGTTCAAAAATACGATACACAAATTGAGCTTACTAATTCTCAAAGGGTTGTTAGAAGTATTATAAACAGCTCTATTGACATTATTATTGCTTCGGATGAAAACGGTATCATATCAGAATTTAACAATGCAGCACAAAATGTTTTTGGCTATAAAAAAGAAGAAGTAATAGGTAAATCAGTTGCTATGCTTTACGCCGGACCCGAAGAAAAAATAAAGGTAAACAATGCACTAAACGAAACGGGTTTTTTTTCGGGAGAAATATTAAATAAAAGAAAAGATGGAGAAATTTTTACAAGTTATTTATCCCTTTCCGAAATGGTTAACGAAACAAATTCTTTTATTGGTAGAGTAGGCGTAAGCAGAGACATTACAGTTGAAAAAATTCAACAACAAAAACTTATAGATTCCGAAGAAAGATACAGAGAAATTGTTGAAAGCACCTCCGACTTAATTTTTAGTTTTACCCTCAACGGAAAATTTATTTTCTCTAATAATTCATTTTCAAATTCATTAGGATACAGTCTTCAAGAATTAGAAAATACAACAATCAATCAAATAATACATCCGGAATCTTTAGCAACATTTAACCAAGAGATAAAAAAAATAGTGGTAAGCTCCAAGCAAATAAATTTAGAATTACCATTTGTAAAAAAGGACAGGAAATTATTAATTGCACAAGGAATTTTGAGTTGCAAAAAGAATGAAAAAAATGATTTTGTTTTTTTAGCCAGCTTTAAAAATATATCGGAACAAAAACTAGCCGAAGAAAAAATTAAGCTAAGTGAAGAAAGATACAAAGCCGTATTTGCTCAAGAATTTTTAGGCATTGCTATATTAGATGTTTTTGGAAGAATTCAACAATTAAACAATACATTCTGCCATGTTTTAGGATATACAGAGCGTGAAATGTTGTTGATGAACATTATAGATTTAACACATCCCGAAGACAAAGAAAAAACAACAGAAATAAATAGGCTCTTTTTAAATTTAAAGCAAACAAAAATAACCGAAGAAAAAAGATTAATTCACAAGTTGGGTTCTGTTGTTTATGGCAATGAATCGTGGTCGGTTGTTAACGACAACAAAGGAAATCCCGATTATTTTATCTTGTTTTTTGAAGACATCACAGAAAAGAAAATAGCACAAAGGAAGTTTTTAGAACAATCAGCAAAATTAAAAGCTATTTTCCAAAGCACATCCCAATCAATAATCACCGTAAATAGTAAGTATGAACTTACTTCATTCAACGATTATTTTAGCAAGGGATATAAAAACCTTTCAGGTTTGGAACCGCAAGAAAATTTAAAAATTCTTGAATTTTTACTCCTTATTCTTGGAAAAGAACAAACAAAATCTTTTAAAAATTACCACCAACGTGCTCTACTGGGTATTCCGCAGCAGTTCGAAAAAAGTGTAAGTTTACCCAATGGTCAAACAATATGGCTAGATTTTTATATCGACCCAATTATTGTGCCTGATAAACGCATAGAAGAAGCCTCTTATATTGTTCATGATATCACAGATAAAAAACTCAATGAGGATCAAATAAAACAATCGTTGCAGGAAAAAGAAATACTACTCAAAGAAGTACACCACAGAGTAAAAAACAACCTACAAGTTATATCAAGTATATTAAAACTTCAAAGTCATTATATAAAAGATGAAGCCGCCTTAGAAACTCTCAAGGAAATTCAAAATAGAATAAAATCTATGGCTTTGATTCACGAAAATTTGTATCAAAACAAAGATTTGTCTCATCTTAATTTTGGCGAATACATTGCAAATCTTGTTCAAAACCTAGTATACACTTATAATTCAAGTAAAAAAGAAATTGAAGTTTTAATGGATGTAGATGATATTTTCTTGAATTTAGATTATTCAATTCCTTGTGGTTTAATTATTAATGAATTAATTTCCAACTCTTTAAAGCATGCATTTACGGAATCGGAAAAGGGAACTATAAAAGTTATTTTTAAAAAGCATGCCGATTTAGTACATTTGAGCATTGAAGATGATGGAAAAGGATTTAATAAAAAAATAGATTTTAGAAATACCGATTCTCTTGGTTTGCAATTGGTGATGGCATTGGTAGATCAAATTAATGGTACAATAGAACAAAAAGCACAAAAAAATAAAGGAACTATTTACACTATAGAATTTAAATACGATAAATAAAAGTTATGTCAAAATTTAATATAATGGTAGTTGAAGACGAAAGCATAGTTGCTAAAGATATTCAACAGAGTTTAAAAAAATTAGGCTACAATGTAGTAGATGTTTGTTCTACAGCCGAAGCAGCTATTGTATCGGCAAAAGAAAAAAAGCCCGATTTAATTTTAATGGACATCATGCTAAAAGGAGAAAAAAGTGGAATTGATGCAGCAGAAGAAATTAAAAGCATAATAAGCGTGCCAATAGTTTTTTTAACTGCCTATGCAGATGAAAGTACTTTGAACAAGGCAAAAATTACAGAACCTTACGGTTATATTATTAAACCATTTAAAGAAATAGAATTGCATACTACAATAGAAATGGCAATCTATAAACACAATAAAGTAAGCGAGGTAAAAAAAGAAAGAGATTTGTTTTTTTCAATGATAGAAAATCAATCAACCAACGATATGATTTTTATCAAATCTAACTCCAAGTTCATCAAATTAAAAACAGACGAAATTTGTTATGTTGAGGCATTGAAAGATTACGTTACAGTAAATACTCCCACCGCAAAATATACTATTCACACCACTATGAAAGACATAGAAAATAAGTTGCCTTCTAATCAATTTATTAGAGCTCACCGTTCTTTTATTGTTCGCATGGATAAAATTAAAGCAATAGACAACCCTAGTTTAATTATGGAGCCCGACAATAAAATTATTCCTATTGGTGGTTCTTACAAAGATACTTTGTTGCAAAAACTTAATATGCTTTAGAGATTTTTTAAAGAAAGTATTCCTTTTTTAATCCCAACCAATCTAAGGCAGATTTATGCAATAAATTTTCCTTAATTTCATTACTCAATCTCATTTTATTAATCAATTTACCCGGTATATTTTCTCCTAATGGAAAAGGGTAATCACTTCCTAATGCTATTTTTTCTTCTCCAATTAATTCAATTAAGTTTTTTAAAGTAAACTCATCGTGCACCAAACTATCTAGCCAAAATTTTCCCAAATAATTCCTAGGATTTATTGGGTTGTCCACAGCCACTAAATCTGGTCGGCAATTATAGCCATGTTCTATTCTGCCTATGGTAGATGGAAATGAACCGCCCCCGTGTGCAAATGCCACTTTTAAATGAGGTAGTTTTTCAAATACTCCACCAAAAATCATAGAACAAATGGCCAATGATGTTTCTGCCGGCATACCCACTAACCAAGGCAACCAATATTTCTGCATTTTTTCTTGTCCCATCATTTCCCACGGGTGAACAAAAACACTCATCTCCAGATCTTGACAAGCGGTAAAAAAATCAAATAAATGTTCATCGTTCAGGTTCCAATCGTTAACATGGCTTCCTATTTGAACTCCTCTCATTCCTATTTTTTTACACCTTTCCAATTCCTGAATGGCTAACCTAGGAGCCTGCAAGGGAACTGTTCCCAACCCAACAAAATATTTAGGGTTGTTGGTACATATTTCTGCAATGTGGTCGTTTAAAAATTTGCTCCATTCTAAGCCATCGTTTGCTTGTGCCCAATAGGCAAACATTACAGGAATTGTAGAAAGAACTTGAACATCTACTCCAAAGTTTTTACATTCCTCTAAACGTTTTTTGCTGCTCCAACAATTCTCTTCAATTTCTCTAAAAAATTTGCCATCTATCATCATTTTTGCACAACAACTCCCGTCGGGCTTGTGAATTTTTTTATCCAGCGATACAAATCCACCATACCCAAATTTATTGGCAAAGTCTGGAATCACCTCAGGTAGAATGTGAGTGTGAATATCTATCGTAAAAATATGATTTTCCATGCTTAAATTTTCTTTAGGATATAAATTTGGCTCGAATAAGAATTGTTTCCTTTTGATGCAGCCTTAATGTTAGAAATTAAACCTATCCAAAATGCTTTTACTATACCGCCAGCTTTATATTTTTCGCTGAGCATACTTACATAAAAAGAATCAAAAACCATGGGTAAGGTTCTCTCTACTTCTAATCCGTGCTTCTTTGCCAAATTTTCTATGTCTGTTGGCCTAAAATGATAAAGATGACGTGGTACATCCAAGGCTGCCCAAAACTTGTTGTAATGCTTAAAATCATAGCTTGTGATATTAGGTACAGCAATCAATAATTTTCCTTTAGGGTGCAGTGCAGCAATTAATTTTTCTAAAGAAGAATTTAATTCATGAATGTGTTCTACTACATGCCAACAAGTAACAACATCGTAGTTGTTGGATAATGAGTTTAGTTTGCTTAAATCTGCTATTCTCTCCTCTCCTATTTTGCTTTGTGCTAATTTTCTGGCACCTTCATCCGGTTCCAGGCCATTTACCTCCCATTTTACGTCGTGCAGAATTTTAATAAAGTCTCCTGTTCCGCAGCCGTAGTCCAGTATTTTTCCTGTTTTTTTTCCACTTATTTGAACAACTAAATTTAGTTTTTTCCACAGTGTATATTTTTTTACTAATTGATATATACTATTAATAAAGCCCTTGTTTGAATCGTTGTGCGAAACATAGTCCTCTGATTGGTAGTATTTTCCTATTTCTGTTGCGCCTGGTCTAGGAGTAGTAAATTTAAATCCACAAGATTCACATTCTACAATGGTAAAATCTTCTTTTGATACCGAGTGATCTTTGACTTTTATAAATTGTTTGAGTTTATTACTCTCACAAATAGGGCAGTTGGATAGGTTTTGCATACGACTGCAAAATAAATTAAAATCTTTCTGTTTTTAACGTTATTAATTTTTTTCGTCTTACAAATTAGATTTTTCACTTAAAACCCTCGATATTTGCACTTTATATAAAATGAAAAATTCTTACGATGTAATTGTAGTTGGTGCAGGCCATGCTGGTTGTGAATCTGCTGCTGCTGCTGCCAATATGGGCAGTAAGGTTTTGCTCATTACCATGAACATGCAAACTATTGCTCAAATGAGTTGCAATCCTGCTATGGGTGGCATTGCCAAAGGACAAATTGTTAGGGAGATTGATGCATTAGGAGGATACTCTGGTATTGTTTCTGATAGCAGTGCAATTCAATTTAGAATGCTTAATTTATCAAAAGGTCCTGCCATGTGGAGCCCAAGATGCCAAAGCGATAGAATGAGATTTGCCGAGCAGTGGCGTTTGATGCTAGAGAATACTCCAAATGTAGATTTTTGGCAAGACATGGTAAGTGAAATTATTGTTGAAAATGATAAAGCAGTGGGTGTAAAAACAAGTCTTGGAATAGAGTTCCATTCCAAAGCAGTTGTGCTCACAAACGGTACATTTTTAAACGGGGTTATTCACATCGGCGAAAAACAATTAGGCGGAGGTAGAAGTGGAGAAAAGGCAAGTAAAGGCATTACTGAACAACTAATTTCACTTGGTTTTGATTCTGGTAGGATGAAAACCGGCACCCCGCCAAGAATAGACGGAAGAAGTCTTGACTATTCCTTTATGGAAGAACAGGCAGGAGATGAACATCCGGGTAAATTTAGTTTTACGGATACAAAACCATTAACTAAACAATTGTCCTGTTGGATTACTTATACAAACGATGAGGTACACGATATTTTAAAAACAGGATTCGATCAATCGCCCATGTATCAAGGCAGAATTCAGGGATTAGGTCCAAGATATTGTCCATCTATAGAAGATAAAATTACTCGCTTTGCAGAACGTAACCGTCATCAATTATTTATTGAGCCTGAGGGATGGAACACTGTAGAGATTTACTTAAACGGATTTAGTACTTCATTGCCTATGGAGGTACAGCAAAAAGCTCTGGAAAAAATACCTGGGTTCAAGAATGCTAAAATGTTTAGACCTGGTTATGCTATAGAATACGATTACTTCCCTCCTACTCAGTTAGACTTAACACTTCAAACAAATAAAATTGAAAACCTATATTTTGCAGGTCAAATAAATGGTACAACAGGTTATGAAGAAGCAGCTTGCCAAGGATTTATGGCAGGAATTAATTCTCACCTCAAAATAAATAGTCTTCCACCTTTTATTTTATCAAGAAGCGATGCATACATAGGGGTATTAATAGACGATTTGGTTACCAAGGGTACTGATGAACCTTACAGAATGTTTACCTCTAGGGCGGAATATAGGATTCTGCTTAGGCAAGACAACGCAGATATCCGGCTTACCCAAAAAGGGTTTGATTTGGGATTAATTTCAAATGAAAGATACACTGCTTTTCAAGAAAAGCTTGCAAATATCACAACTATTGTAAAAGCAATTAAGGAAACAAGCGTTTCTCCAGAAGAGATGAACACTAATCTGGAAAGTGTAGGTAGTGCTCCTATTGTTCAAAAGGTAAAAGCAGCGAGTGTTTTAAGCAGGCCCAATGTTAGCCTTAAAGAGTTTGCCAATGCAGATGTTTATGCTTCAATAAATGTTTTTTCTATAGAAGAACAAGAACAAGCCGAAATAGATATAAAATACAGCAGTTATATACAAAAGGAACAAGACGCTGCTATAAAGCAGAGTCAAACAGAGAACATTAAAATTAGATCAGATATAGATTTTAAAAACATTGTTTCACTAAGTTCAGAAGCCAAGGATAAATTTAGTAAAATTAAACCTCAAACAATTGGCCAAGCTGCACGTATTTCCGGTATTTCACCAGCAGACATTTCTGTTTTGATGATTCATTTAGGTAGGTAAAAAACTTATCCTTTTTTCATGGTATATTATCATGTTTGGTATTACGATATGCAATACCTATACCCATTATCTCAATAAATTACATTATAGTTTTGCTCATTTCCATTTGCCCTTAGCTGACCATTTTCTTCGTTGTAGCAAATAGTAAGTGTTTAATAGATTTTATTTATTACTCTATTTGAAATTACACAGTTTTTCTGATCGCAGGGGTATGCCTGTATTTAACCCTTCTTGCGAATAATTTGTACTGCATAATCTTCTTCCTTTTTTTGCTTCTTTAGGGCATGGATGCAATTACAGTGTGGTTAAGAACCTTGAAAATATTTACTCTTATTTTCGTTGTATAATTCTAATATACTTTTAGTAATTCTTGTATGGTATTAGATTCCTTAAATCTATATATCACGCTTGCTTGTTGGCCAAAACAAACTAGTTAAATTGATAATTATAAATCATATAAATTTACCAACTATTATCTAGGCATAAACAGAAAGTATAATACGATGTTTTTTAAACATTATTTGAGTATATTTGTCACTCATTTTATATGAAAAACATTCACTTTTTTATTAAATAAACATTAAGAACAATTGTTTATGTTTCACGTGGAACATTTTTTGTTTTTAAAGAACATTATTGTTTTTTTATTCATATAAATTATATAAGTTATTGAAAATAAGACAAATAAAGATTTAAATTTAAGAATTTCAAATTTTTTTATTTGTTTCACGTGGAACAAAATGTTTTAACTTGTTTTTTCAAGAAAAAACCGTTTAAAGGCCCAATAAAACATGTTTTTTTAAATAAATATTCCAAACCTGACAATTTATTTAGGGTTTAACATAAAGTTTTAGTATCAAGAAAACAAACAAAAAACTAATAACAATACGCCAATATTGTGTTTTAAGGTAAAATAAATATTTAAAATAAATAATTGTATTTTTTAAGTTTCAGTGCTCATAAACAAATTCTTCCCAAATTTTATTTTGATAAATTCTGGCTCCTGATTTTTAAATGCGATACTGCCAAGTAGAACAATAAAAATTAATTAGTGGAAGTTAATTTTCCCAACTCTCCGCAGCCAAGAAATGTTGTTAGGGTGTTTGTATGACTACGAAATAGTGGCAGAAGCTTTGCAACTGAACTTCGGCGAATCATTGGCGATAAATTCATATTAAAAACCAAGTTGCATTCTGCT
The DNA here is from genome assembly GCA_903842515.1 of uncultured Bacteroidota bacterium. Classification (GTDB taxonomy): domain Bacteria; phylum Bacteroidota; class Bacteroidia; order UBA4408; family UBA4408; genus CAIMMJ01. Next base: position 26,719 of record CAIMMJ010000127.1, read on the forward strand.
TCAGCGTATTTTTTATTGATAGGCTACAATGTACTTTAGAATCAGAGGAAGAAGAAAATGGGTGATTTGATAAATGTTTTATCTAGTTCAATAATAGCAGTTGTATCATGCCGCCGCGGCGGAGTTCACAAAAAATGCACAAAGTTCCCCAAAGAAGTAGTTGTGTTGGGATTGGCGAAGGAGTGATGATGTTTGATGGAATTAGTTCTATTACTATTCCTTGATAGCGTTCACAAAGAAGGCCAAAGAATTACAAATAAGGAAATGGTGGAAGAATAAATATAGGCTTATTGATTTGGAGTAGGAAAACCCTACCCAAAAATCTCGCCCAGCACCGCAGTAATATCTCTGGCAGGTATAATTGATAGTCCGTCTGCAATAAAATCGGCTTTGAATTGTGGTGCAGGAATAACAATTTTGGTGAATCCCATTTTATAAGCTTCCTTAATTCTTTGTTCTAACCCTAAAACACCCCTAATTTCTCCTCCTAAGCCCACTTCTCCAAATAGGCAGTATGATTTGTCAACCGCCACGTCTTCGTTGCTGGAGAGGACAGAAATGGCAACGGCCAAATCTATGGCGGGGTCGTTTATTCTAAATCCTCCGGTAATGTTCATAAAAACATCTTTTTGGCCCAACTTAAAGCCACATTTTTTTTCTAAAACAGCCAACAATAAATTCAATCGTTTTGCATCAAAACCATTGGCTACTCTCTGCGGCATTCCATAAACCGCCGAGCTAACAAGGGCTTGAACTTCCAACAAAAAAGCTCTATTGCCTTCCAAAACGGTTGTAATTACACTTCCACTTAAATTATTGTTTTGCTCAAATCCCGACAGAAAAAATGTACCGGGTTTTTGCACTTCGTTCAATCCATCGGGTTTCATTTCAAAAACACCAATTTCAAACGAATTCCCAAATCTGTTTTTTAAGGTTCTCACAAGTCTATACAGGTGATTTCTATCTCCTTCAAACTGCAAAACGGTGTCCACTAAATGCTCCAAAACTTTTGGCCCTGCTATGTTTCCTTCTTTATTGATGTGTCCTATTAAAAACAGTGGAATATTTCTTCCCTTGCAAAATTCAATCAATTTGTAGGAGCATTCCCTTACTTGCGAAACCGAGCCCGGAGAAGATTCTATTTCTGGATTAAATAATGTTTGAATGGAATCAATTACCATTAAATCGTATGGATTTTTACTGGCTTGTTCAATAATTGAATTCAAATTAGATTCGCTGTAGATGTATAATCCCGAATTGTCGGAATATTCTTTAAGCCTGTTAGCTCTTAGTTTAATTTGTTCTTCGCTTTCTTCGCCCGAAACGTACAAAACATTTTTTCCCTGATAAGCCATCGCCGCTTGCAATAGGAGAGTAGATTTCCCTATGCCGGGCTCACCTCCAATAAGAACGGCGCTTCCTGCAACTACTCCACCACCTAACACCCTGTCTAATTCCGACATTCCGGTAGAAGTGCGGGTACTATTTTTGCTTTCTATTTGAGAGAGCAACACAGGGTTTTTTTTGTTAGTATCGGCAATGGTTTTTAGGCCACTGCTTTTAGTTTTTACTTCTTCTACAAAGCTATTCCACGAACCACATGAGCTGCATTTTCCCAACCATTTGGCGGAGTTAAAGCCGCAACTCTGACACACAAATACCGAGCTGTTTTTTGACATTCTATTTTCCTGTTATTTTATGGATGATTTTTGAACTAGAATAACCTTCTACAAAAGGAATCAATACTAATTTACCGCCGTAGCTTTCTACAAAATCTTTTCCAATTACTTGAGAAGGAGAGTAGTCGGCCCCTTTTACTAATATACTAGGTTTGGTTTTTTGGATGAGGGAGAGGGGAGTGGCTTCATTAAAAAATGTAACTGCACTTACAAATTCTAAAGCAGCCAATAAAAAAGCTCTATCTTCTTGGTTGTTTATGGGGCGATTATCACCTTTATTTAGGAGTTTTACAGACGAATCGGTGTTTATAGCAACAACAAGTTTATTACCTAGTTGTGCAGCATCGTATAAATATTGAACATGACCGCGGTGCAAAATATCAAAGCATCCATTGGTAATAACAATAGAAAGACCTTGGCTTTTCCATTCCTCAATTTGAGAAACTAAACCAAGTGTTTCGTTAAAAATTTTACGTTGTGGTGATTGCATTTTGCTTTTATCGCTGCTAAGTTAGGGCTTAATTTTTTATACCAAATAGAATTCTAAATTAGACCTATTTAACACCATCTTTTTGCTGTGGCAATAAATTACAACCAACATGGAGCAGCCAATAATACCAAGTGCTTTTATGTTGTATAATTTACACAACAAAAGTAAATAAGCTGTAAAAATCTTTCTTAATCAAAAAAAGCGATAACCTCTTACCGCTTTTTTAAAAACATCATTTTAATTTACGCTGCTTTAAGTTTACTCAGAGAGGCTTTTTTCATTTTCTCTAAGGCATAAGGCAGGGTAATTTTTATTGCTTTTTCTTTGCTTTCTGGCAATTCAAACATGGCATCTGTGAGAATGGCTTCACAAATAGAACGCAAACCTCTTGCACCCAATTTAAACTCTAAGGCTTTTTGTATAATCAAATCTAAAACTTCTTTGTCAAAACTAAGTTCTATTCCATCCAATTCAAAAATACGGATGTATTGTTTTATCAAAGCGTTTTTTGGCTCTGTTAGAATTCTTCTTAGTGCTTTTTCATCCAATGGATTGAGGTAGGTTAGAACGGGTAAACGGCCAATTAATTCCGGTATTAAACCAAAGCTTTTTAAATCGGGCGGAGCAATGTATTGCAAAGGGTTGTCCTTGTCAAAATCTTCTCGTTTTTCGGTGCTGTAGCCTACGGTGTTTGAACCAAGGCGTTGAGCAATTTTTTTACCTATTCCGTCAAAAGCTCCTCCGCAAATAAATAAAATGTTGTTGGTATCCACCTGTACCATTTTAGCTTCGGGGTGTTTTCTTCCTCCTTGCGGCGGAACGTTTACTACTGTTCCTTCTAAAATTTTAAGTAAGGCCTGTTGAACACCTTCGCCCGAAACGTCTCTGGTGATAGAAGGATTATCGCTCTTGCGGGCAATTTTATCTATTTCATCAATAAACACAATTCCTTTGGCAGCAGCAGCAGCGTCATAATCTGCGGCCTGCAACAAGCGAGATAAAATACCTTCTACATCCTCGCCAACGTATCCGGCTTCGGTAAGCACAGTGGCATCTGTTATACAAAATGGTACATTTAATATTTTAGCGATAGTTTTTGCCAAAAGGGTTTTTCCGGTTCCAGTTTCACCCACCATAATGATGTTTGATTTTTCTATCTCTGCGTCTTCGGGTTTTTTATTTCCTTTTTCGTTTTCTATTAATCTTTTGTAATGATTGTAAACCGCTACGCACAATGTTTTTTTTGCATCGTCCTGTCCAATAACGTATTCATCTAAATGTTCTTTTATTGCCATTGGCTTGAGCAATTTTATAGAAGTAGAGGCAAAAGGTTTTACTCCTTTTGTTTGTCCTATTTCTTCTTTAATTATAGCTCCGGCTTGGTCTATACAAAAGTTGCAAATATGGCCATCAATACCTGCTATAAGAATAGAAACTTCTTTTCTTTCTCTCCCGCAAAAAGAACACTTTGAACCGGCTTTACTCATTTTTTATTTGTTGTTATTTTATAAAAATAGATCTACAATTTTAATCATTTTCTCTCTCCACCAAAGCGGAAATTGGAATAATGGGTTTAAAATTGTTCTAAGATTTTACCTGCTTTTTAAAAGAATTTCGTCTACCATACCGTAGTCTCTTGCTTCTTCAGAAGTCATCCAGTAATCTCGATCGCTATCTGACCATACTTTCTCGTAGGTTTGTCCGCTATGGAAAGCAATAATATCGTACAATTCTTTCTTTAGTTTTTGAATTTCACGGGCGGTAATTTCAATGTCCGAAGCTTGTCCTTGTGCACCACCTAATGGTTGGTGAATCATTACTCTGGCGTGTTTTAGCGCAGAACGTTTTCCTTTTGCTCCTGCACACATCAACACCGCACCCATACTTGCAGCCATTCCTGTGCAAATAGTAGCCACATCTGGCTCTATGTATTGCATGGTATCGTAAATACCTAATCCAGCATAAACAGAACCACCTGGAGAGTTTAAGTAAATTTGAATGTCTTTTTTAGCGTCCGTAGATTGCAAAAAAAGCAACTGAGCCTGCACAATGTTGGCAACTTGATCGTCGATGCCGGTTCCTAAAAAAATAATTCTATCCATCATCAACCTAGAAAAAACGTCCATCTGTGAAACGTTAAGTTGTCTTTCCTCCAAAATATAAGGAGTAAGTGATGTTATTTGGTGTTTGTGATAGCTGTCTAGCGTATTGCCACTAAGGCCTTTGCCTTGCACAGCAAATTTTCTGAATTCGTTGTAGTTTTGCATAATTTTTTTTAGTTGGTTTGATAAAAATCTTTTTCTGGAACGTTCACTTCTTTTAGATTAAATTTAGATTTGTAAAATTCCATGAGTTTGTTGTCGTATAACTGTTGGTAAATGTTTTGAGCTTGTTCAGGATTTTGTAAAATATTACTAAGTGTGGCTTCCATTTTTTCGTCTTCCATTTCAAAGTTATTAAATCCAGCAAACTGTTTGCCTAAAATTTCTTTTAAATGGTCTTTTGCTTCTTCAGGAGTAACATTTATAGCATTTTCTAAAATTAATTTATTCTCTATCAATTGCCACCTTAAACCGGCAACATATCTATCGAAATCTGCTTCTAACTGCTCTAAAGTTAGAGGCTTTTCGTTAACTGCCATTATCCAACGTTTTAAAAACTCCGTGGGCAAAGTCAAGTTTGTTTTTTCTATTAATCGTTTTTGAATGTCGTTTTTTAACATTCTGTTAGAATCGGCCTCGAACATTTGCGACAATTCTTCGCGAATTTTATTTTTAAATTCTTCTAATGTAGTAACCTGTGAGCCGTAAACTTTTTCGAACAATTGTTCATTGTATTCTGCTGCAACCATTTTGCTGATGGCAGTAATTTTTGCTTGAAACTTTTTGGAGATGGAATCTACTTGAGAAGTTTCTATGCCAAGCATTGCAGCTAAATCGCTGGCATTGGTGCTAACATCAGCAGGATTAATTTCAAAGGTTTCGTCTAATTTTTTTCCGACAAAAGCGTCTTTTCCGTTTTGATTTGTGAGTCTTTCTAATGAAACGGGAGAGTTTTTAAAAATTCCACCTGCCACAATAGAGCCGTCTTCTGCAAGTTCAACAAAATCGGCATACACCAGGCACTCTTCGTCGGCATACTCTGGATACTCTAGTTTGCCGTATCTTTTAGCAATATTGTTGGCGTAGGTTTCTATGGTAGCATCGTCTACCATAACTTTTTTAATATTAAATTCTTCGCCGCTAAAGTCGAGGGTAAATTTAGGAGCAAAAGCAATGTCGAACTTAAATTCAAATGTTTTGTCGTTGTCCCAGTCTACTCGCTTGTTTTTGTCTTGAACTGATGGCAAAGCATTGCCAATAAGTTCTAACTTATTTTCTTTGATGTATCCGTCTACTTTTTCTTGAAGTAACTTATTTACTTCGTCAACTAAAACGGCTTTTCCATGCATTTTTTGGATAAGGCTCATCGGAACCATTCCGGCACGAAAGCCGGGCAAGCTTACTTTTTTAGAATAGTCTTTAAGAGACTTTTTAACTTTTTCTTGGTAATCTTCTGGGTCAAGCGTAACGGTAAGTACGGCATTTAAATCGTCTATTTGTTCTTGAATAACATTCATTGTTTAGTATAAAAAAATCGTGCAAATGTATTAAAAAATTATGGGATGAGAAGTGTTAAATAAAAAGAAGAAGAGCAAGAAAAGTAGTGGAATAATAATTAAAATCTTGTGTGTTAAATTTATAATTTTTGAGAAGAGACCAGATAATTTATAGGTATGGAGGATATTAAGGTAAAGATAAAAAGGAATTAATTTTTATTACATTTGCTATAACTAAAGAAAATGTAGCAATTTTGCTAGTAGTAAAAAATAGATGTACAAACATTGTTCCAATGATATTGTTAGTATTTCATAAACCTAATTAACAACACTAAAAAGCTGGTATGAAAAAAATAATTACTTCACTGTTAGTCATTGCAGGATTTTCTGCTTATGCACAAAACAACAATACCATCTTTGGAATTGTAAGGCAAAACTACTATACCTATACTTTTAATCCAGTAGACTCAAGTATAATTAGTCAGCAATTTGATTCCTCTGCTTTGCGTTTGGGAACAATAAATCCAACCACTGGATATGTATCTAACCAAGGCAGTTTTGCGTTTAGCGAATCAATTAATTTAACAGGAGCATCTTTAAATCCCTACGAAAATTCTTTTGTTTTTATTGGTGCAAATAATATCAATACATTAAACTTAACAGATGGCACATTAACCGCAAGTTCAGGCTTAAGCAATCCAAACGGTCAAGGCTATTTCGATAATTTTAGGTTCAATAATGCCGATAGTATTATGTATGGTTTATCAAGAAGAAATTACACAAATCCAAATACAGGCCAAGTGACCGGAGCAGTATATTTAGCCAAAGCAAATACAACAACAGGTGTTATAACAGAAATTTCTACAAGCCCTGTTGCACAAAGTTTTGCCTTGGCCGGTAGCGTTGTTGACCCACATCAAATGGTGTATTATTTTTCTACTGGAAGTAATCTTATAGGTATTGATATTTATGATGGAAGTATTTTTAGTAATGTTCCTTTTATTAATCCCAATGGAATTGCATTTGACAATTTTACTTACAGTTGTGCAGATACTAGTATTTATGGTTTGATACGGCAAAATTATTTTTCGGCAAATCAACAATTCGATTCAAGCACCATTAAACTGGGTAAAATAAATCCCAATACTGGTTTAGTAACAGAAGTCTCTCCATATTCTATTTTCAGTGGAGGTTATTCTCTAAATGCAGGCTCAACTATAGATCCAGATGGTATGATTTACTACTTTGGAAATGGTGAGGCAATTATTGGCGTTTCATTAATTACAGGTTTGGTGGTGAGCAACCAAAGCTATTCTTTTGAAAATGGAATGTATTTTGATTTAATGAGGAACAACCAAAATTGTATTACTGCTAGAGCAGATAGATTTGCTAATTTTGCAACCACTAACGCTGTTAAAAACGAGGCTGAAAATTTTAGTGTTTATCCTAACCCAAGCACCGGTGTGTTTACATTTAAGGACACCAAAAACTTAAACTCAATGGAGGTGTATAGTATTTTGGGAGAGAAAATTTTGAGTCAGACGAACCAGAAAACAATAAACTTAAACGGATTTAGCAAAGGGGTTTATTTTGCGAGGGTAAATGGTGGTGTGGTGTTGAAATTGGTGAAGGAATAAGGTTTAGATGTTGGTTGGTGGCGTCTACTTTAGCGGAGGGCAAGCAAAGGAGTAAATTACCTATTTTTTGCCAATTTCAATCTTCACTTCTTTCATTTTTGAAAACCGAACACCATAGATAATTACAGAATTTTCTTCAACAACAAAATGCAAAACATATGGAAATTTTTTTACAGTTCTAACTCTTACATTTTCGTATCTAATTTGATAAAAAGGATTGTTTTTTAATTCTTTAAAGGTTGATTTTAATGCTTCTAAAAATTTTTTACCAAGCAAAAAATCAATGTTTTTGTAATAATTTATTCCATCTTGAATGTCCTCTATGGCAGAAGGAGCAAGTAAAACAGTGTGTTTTTTAAGAGTCATTAATTATTCTAAGTTAAAGCCATCAATAACTTCGGACAGTTGTTTTAAATCTTCTTTTTCCTGTTTTGTGCGGCTACTGAAAACCGTGCTCTGAAACCCTTGTAAATACTAGGTTTTCTGTTGCATTTTGGGTGTCCCACTCAATTTTTAGACTGATTTTTTACATTTACAGCAATGTTTGTAAGGTCTAA
>CAIMMJ010000128.1 GCA_903842515.1 uncultured Bacteroidota bacterium
ATCTTGCACAAGCGAATTAAGCCAAGAGCAGCAACAAATAAACCTTGATAGTTTAAAGGAACAAATGCAACTGCAAATTAAATTGGGAGAAAGTTACTGCGACACTTTAATTCAAAAGCAGAGAGTTTTTGATACTAAAGATGCCGAGCATTATGTTTTTCTAATAACATCTTCAGAAAAGAAGGCAAAAATAATTTTTGACAGTATTACTCAATATGGAAAACATGCAAAAAATAGTCAAGAAGAATATGAGGATTTTATGCAGTCAATAAGTACAGACAGCATTCAAAGTAAGATGAGTACTTTGCAAAAAATGGGGATAAATATTAATCATAATTAACTAACAAAAGCCAGGTGGCATTACCAAAACATTAACAGAAGCATTAATGACAGGGTACAGCTTAATTAATTCAAATTTTGGTCAGATGCTTTTATCTCCATCGCCATCTGGTCTTAATTACAATACTCCATTTGCACCAATTGATAATACTAGAGTTGTTTTACCAATTATAAGATAATTATGAAAAAATATAAATTCGTGAACAAAAAGCAGGGAACTACTTATACTACTATTTCTATATTATTAGTAATAGTAATGGTAATTTTATTTTCAAGTTTAGATGTAAATATCAACAAGTATTTTATATTCTTTCTAGCATCATTAATGTCTTTCATTTCAACAATTTTATTAATCAAGCAGGCGAGTAAGAACTTTGAGGAAATACTTTTTAACGATGAATTTGTAAGTGTTCGTTTCTTTAATAGAATGAAAAAAGTACTGTCGTTAAAAAGAAATGAAATGAAAGTAAGAATAGAAGAGAAGAAAATAGTATTTTTAAAAAGTGACACTAATGAAATAATAGGAATTGCCCATAAAGAAATGATAGAAGACACCCAGTAAGCGCTAAGCTGACGGGTTGGAATGTGGGTTAGGGCTCCGCCGCGGCCCCAGTAAGCGCTAAGCTGACGGGTAGGAAAGTGTGAAAGGGCTTAGTGAAACAGAACTAAAATATTTATTTTTGCTATATTTCTGTTAAATATAAAACAACAAATGATAAAAAAAAATTGTGATAAGAAATGTTTCTATTTGCACTAAGCCCAACCTCAAAGTGCCATTGCTTCAGCTTAGCGCTTACTGGGGAAGAATTTGATCAAATGCCCGAAAATCACATTTATTTAAAAATAAAGCGATTAAAAGAACTAATCAATGAATAACAACAATCAAAATTCCGATTTTATTTTATACACTTCTCAAGATGGAGAAATACGAGTAGATGTATTTGTAAATAATGAAACCGTTTGGCTTACTCAAAAGGCAATGCAAGAGTTGTTTGATAGGTCAAAATCAACGGTAAGTGAACATATTAGTAATGTCTTTAAGGAAGGAGAATTAGAGGAAAATCAAGTTGTTCGGAAATTCCGAACAACTGCCGATGATGGTAAAGATTATGAGGTTTCCTATTATAATCTTGATGTAATAATATCAGTTGGATACAGAATCAAATCGCAAAGAGGAACACAATTTAGAATTTGGGCTACAAAAACATTAAAAGAATTTATCATCAAAGGATTTATTTTAGATGACAAAAGATTGAAACAAGGTGGTCAGATATTTGGCAGGGATTATTTTGAAGAGTTACTTGAGAGAATTCGGGAAATCCGAGCTTCTGAAAGAAGATTCTACCAAAAAATAACAGACATTTATGCTCAATGTAGTATAGATTATGACCTTAAATCAGAACTTACTTTAAATTTCTATAAAACCGTTCAAAATAAATTTCATTGGGCAATTACAGGAAAAACTGCAGCAGAAATTATTGAAAGAAGAGCAAATGCTGAAAACCCTAATATGGGATTGACTACTTGGAAGAATTCACCTGATGGCAAAATATTAAAATCGGATACAAACATTGCAAAAAACTATTTATCAGAAAAAGAAATAAGTGAATTAAACAGACTTGTAGAATTGTATTTAAACTTTGCAGAATTACAAGCAGAAAGAAATATTCCAATGAAAATGAATGAATGGGTTGAAGCATTGGATTCATTTTTAAAAATAAACCGTTACGATTTATTAAATAATCCTGGAAAAATATCCCACGATATGGCAATTAAAAAAGCTGAATCAGAATATTCAAAGTTTAGAAAAATTCAAGACCAAAAGTTCATTTCTGATTTTGATAAAGAAGTGAAAAAAATCAAAAAGAAGAAATGAGAGACCCAAGAATAGTCTTAAAAGATGAACTTATAGCTATCGGTATTTTATCTAAACAAGCTTCTAATATTGCCCCAACTAGTCTTGTTGCAAACGAGCACTAGTAGTGGAAATTTGGCCAAAGTCCAATTGAAAAAATGATAAAATGACTTTTTGAGGGGCCTACTATTTAGTAGCATCCAGCTCCTCAAAAACAGAGTTATTGCTAATGTACTCAGGAACTATTTCCTTCATTTTTTTAACAAGTTGAAAATTGTTTTGATTTGCTAAAATCACACTTAACTCATCTAATTGAAGCTTAATTTTTTCTAAATCATTAGAAATTACTTTTGCAATTAATATTTTAGTGTGATGAGTTGGAATACTGTTTTCGCCTGTGACAAGCAGTTCTTCAAAAAGTTTTTCTCCAGGTCGTAAACCCGAAAATGTAATTTTTATGTCCCTGTCTAATTCTAAACCGGAAAGTTTTATCATTTTTTTTGCGAGGTCTAAAATTTTAACGGGTTTACCCATATCAAAAACAAAAACCTCTCCCCCATTTCCCATGCTCCCTGCCTCCAATACTAATTGCGAGGCTTCGCTTATGGTCATAAAAAATCTGGTTATATCGGGGTGGGTAACGGTTAAAGGCCCCCCGTTTTCTATTTGCTTTCTAAAGCGTGGTATAACGGAACCATTTGAATCAAAAACATTTCCAAATCTTGTAGTAATGAATTTTGTTTTATTTAAGCTATTTAACGACTGGCAATAAATTTCAGCAATTCTTTTGCTTGCTCCCATCACATTTGTTGGGTTTACGGCTTTGTCAGTAGAAACCATAACAAAATAATCTGCATTATTTTTAATGGCCAAATCGGCCAAATTTCTTGTGCCAAATACATTCACCATTATTGCCTCGGTAGGATTGTTCTCCATCATTGGAACATGTTTGTAGGCGGCGGCATGGTAAATTACTTTTGGATTAAAATGCTTAAACACTTTACTTAATCGTTCTACGTTTCTTATATCACAAATCACCACTTCAATAATTTGCGAATAACCAGCCTCTAACATCTCCATTTCAATTTCATACAAATTAGATTCGGCATTGTCTAAAAGAATCATTTTTTGGGGTTTAAATTTTGCAATTTGCCTCACCATTTCTGATCCTATTGATCCTGCAGCACCCGAAATTAAAACTACTTTTCCACTTAACTGAGATTCTATTTTTTTATTATTTAAAACAATGGGTTCCCTCTCCAAAAGTTCTTCTACTTTTACTTTTTTTATTTGCTTAATACTTAGCTCACCATTAATCCAACTGGTTACAGGAGGCACAGTTAATACTCTTGCACCATTTGCAATAGACATTTCTGTAATTTCATTTTTTTTGTTTGAAGATAAATTTTGAATAGAAATAATTACCTGAGCAACTTTTTGTTTTGTAAGTAAAGTGTTTAAATCACTGTAGCTAAAAATTTTTATACCCTCAATTTTATTTCCAATTATTTTTTTGTTGTCATCAACAAATGCAATTACTCTGTACTTTGATCCGCCGTCTCTTTCTATAGCCCGCTTGCTTGCAATAGCTGTTTCTGCTGCCCCAATAATTATTACCCTTGATTTTATTTTTGCCCTTTGCTTAAACTCAAGATAAATGGTATTTATTATAATTCTTATTCCTACTAATCCAAAAACGGAAGCAATAAAATCTATGACTATAATTGAAAAAGGAATATAAAATTTTTGGCTATGATTAAATGAAAGCAAATTTGTGATGGAAAAAAATATTGAAACCAAGAATAAAACAAGAACAATTCTTTGAGCATCTTTAAATCCGGAATATCTTATTAAGCCCGAATAGGTTTTTCCTAACACAAATCCAATTGCCTTAAATGCTAAAGAGTATAGAATTACAAATGGAAAATAAGATAAATCGGGCTGAGGGATAGAAAAATTAAACCTCAACAAATAAGCCAACACCATTGCACATAAGGCAATAAAAATATCCAATAAAAAAATAATCCAACGAGGTGTTCGGCTACTTAGCAAACTCATTTTAGTTGTTATTTTTTTAGTAGTTTAGTTAGCAAGTTATTTATTTCTTTCGCTTTTTGAGGGTAGGCTATTTTATCAAAGGAATTAGACAAATTTCTTAAAAGTCTTTCAAGCATTTTAACATTGTCGCAAGGTTTATAATAAGAATCGTGGTGCTCTAATTTTATCTGCTTTAAAAATTGGTCTATGTCTTTTTTACTAAAAACGGTGCCTTTGCTAAAGGGATTGATATAAAATAAAACATCTGCATTTTTCCAATCAGATTTTTTTTGCTCATTATCTGTGTAAGCCAGCACAAAATGTTCAGGGAGATTTACGCCAAATATAGGCAAGTCTAATTGTTCTGCTAAATAGATATAAAGTATAGACAACATTAAAGGATTGCCTTTTTTTGTTTCCATTACAATATTAATAAATGAATTTTGCGGAGCATGAAAATTAGTAGTATTTCCGGTAAATCCATGTATGTCAAAAAAGATATGATTTACCACTCTTACAATTTCAAGTGCAGTAAGATTATGATTGAGCTCAAGCCAAATGTCGTTTTTTATTTCGTTTAACTGTTGTTTAATAGCATCTGTTTTAAGATCGGGATACTGATACCTTGCAACTGCAACAACCCCTTCAATTAAATCTATTCCCCCGTTTTTTATCCAATTTTCCAACTCATTGCTTACCGAATTGTATTGAATATCGTGAATAATTTCTTCTGCCCTTTTTTGAAGCGTAGTATCAAAAGATGTTTCCCAAGCATTTTCAAGAAAGGGAATGGCCTCTGTACCCAAAGTTAACAATTGTGATTTTATTTCCGAAAAAACTTCATAATCAGGGTCGTCTAATAAACTTACCAATGCATTTATTTTATTTGATTCCATGGCTAAAATTTTCTCCAAGATAGAACACTAGCAAACCCGATTTAATACAGTTTGAATCAATTTATCAACAGCCAACTTGTAATTACTGCTGTATTGCTTTGCTATTCTATTGGCAATGATGGCACAACACGTTGCTGCATTGTGTCCTAAAAGAGCAGAAAGACCATAAAGGGCAGAGGTTTCCATCTCAAAATTGGTTATTCTAGTATTTCCCATCTTAAAGTTTGTAAGCCTTTCATTTAAGTCATCTATCTGCAATCCTAGTCTTAGTTTTCTTCCTTGCGGACCATAAAAACCACAAGCTGTTCCGGTAATTCCTGTAAACATGCCTTCTTTTAATGTATCGTAAATTGTTCCTGGTGCTTTTACAACATAGGGTTTATTAAAATAGTTGGGCCAACTGCACTGCTTAATAATTTCATTTTCAATTTCTAAGTCTCTAAATTTTTCTGATTGATAAAAATGCAAAAGACCATCCATCCCAAAACCGTGAGAGCTAATTACAAATGAATCAACAGGAATATCTTCTTGCAAAGCTCCGGAGGTACCAATTCTAATGAGATTTAATGCATGGTGTTCTTTTTTGATTGTTCTATTTTCTAGGTCAATATTTACCAAGGCATCTAATTCATTAATTACTATATCTATGTTATCGGTTCCAATTCCTGTTGAAAGTGCGGTAATTTTTTTTCCTCGCAATGTACCGGTGTGCGTACAAAATTCACGATTTTGAACCTTAATAGTTATTTCATCAAAGTATTTTGATACTTCTGCTACTCTTCCTGGGTCGCCCAAGAGCAGAATTGTATCGCCAATGTGTTCTGGTTTAAGGTTCAAATGAAAAATACTGCCATCTGCATTTATAATTAATTCTGAATCTTTTATTTTTTCCATTAATTTTATTATTAAATTCGTGCGGTTTTTAATTTATTTATTTTACCAAAGCTATTCACAATATATGAATTCTGCAACATACCACATAGCAATACCATTGCCAGGAAAAACAACTGTAGAAAAAGTTGAATTAGCTGCATTGTATTTAAAACCACTAACAAATAGAATAAACCCGGTTATTACATTTTTGGCAGGAGGAGACAATCAAAACCCGGGCTTAAATATGTTGGATGAATCTGTAAACGCAATTTTAGAATCGTGTGGTTTAAATGATACTAAGATGATTAAGCGTGACCAGCCATTGGAAAAAATATTAGATGATTTTTGTTTTGAGTACAAACCCAATTTAATTATTTTAGGATTTGAAGAAACTGAAACAAAAAAACTAAATGAAATAGACCAGAGAATCATTGAAAATGCTAAGATTCCTGTAATGAACATTAAAGGTAAAAATCTTAATGAGAAAATAAGGAATGTGATTTTGCCAGTAGCGCTTACCGACGATTACGACATGATCATTAGAAAAGCAATAAAAGTTCTTAAACCCTTTAGAAATCTTAACCTTCATTTAGTTTCTGTTTTATTTGCGGCCGATGCATTTACTGTAAACAAAGCCACTCAGCAATTGAGCGTTATAAATAATTTTTTAGAGCAAAGCGATATAAAATATACTGCCGAAATTATAAATTGTTTAACACCCGGAGAAAACAAGTCAGATATAGTTTCTGACCATATAAAAAGAGTAAACGGTGACTTAATCATGCTTTTTAAAAATCAATTAATAAGCTCAGAAGAATTTATACTTTCTAACAAAATGAGAGAGATTATTGTAAAATCTTCCATCCCTGTTTTAAGTTTCACTTAAAAAAATATTTAGAAATATTTTTTTTGGTGTAAACAAATTCATAAATTTAGCTGCAACTAAAATTCTACTTTATGAAACCTTTCAAAATCCAAAAAATTCTAACGCCGGTTGATTTATCCGAAAACTCACTCTTAGCTTTAGAACATGGCATTTTTATGGCTAAATTATTTAAAGCCGATATTATTCTTGCTCACGTTGTAGAACAACCTGCTTTTAGCTTTTCCAATACACCACATGCTATTAACCCTCAGGTAGAAAGCAAATTAAAAGAGCTTGCAGATGAAGTGAAAATTAAAAGTGGAGGAAAAGTTGAAGTGGTTATAAAATACGGCAAAATCTCAAAAAAGATTGTAGAGGCCGTAAAAGAAAAGAATGTTGATTTAG
>CAIMMJ010000129.1 GCA_903842515.1 uncultured Bacteroidota bacterium
AGAAAGAGGTTAAAGAATATTTGTTCAATTATTTTTTGTTTAATCAATTTTGGGGGCTAGGTTCCATTATAATATTGGCTCTTTTGGAATATGGAAGGAATTTCCCCTTTTCAGAAATTATGATTGCTGGATTAGCTTCATATGCCTTAGTGTTTGTTTATCAGATAATTAGATCGTATTCTCTTGCAATGCCAAATAAAAGGATTTCCAATTTGTATTTATTTTTATACTTTTGCACCCTCGAAATTTTACCCTTAGTAATTATTTCAAGTTTTTTATTTTAAGTGTAATCATAAAAACGATTAAAATTGGCGATAGTTGATTTAAAAATAAAAAGTATTTTAGTTACTCAGCCAAAACCTGAAGGTGATAAATCGCCCTACTTTGATTTATCTAAAAAGCTAAACCTAAAAATTGATTTCCGTCCCTTTATTCATGTTGAAGGTGTTTCTGTAGCAGATTTCAGGAAAGAAAGGATTAATATTCTGGATCATACTGCAATTATATTCACGAGCAGAAACTCTGCCGATCATTTTTTTAGAATTTGTGCAGAAATGAGGGTTACTGTGCCCGAATCCATGAAGTATTTTTGTATCTCAGAGTCTACAGCCTACTATCTTCAAAAGTTTATACAATATCGGAAAAGAAAAATTTTTTACGGAAAACAAAATTTTAACGATTTACTTGAAATAATAAAAAAACACAAGGATGAAAAATTCCTTTTGCCTTGTTCAGATATTGCAAAAGAGGAAGCAGCTGAATTATTAGAAAAAAATAAGCTAGCCTATACAAAAGCCGTTTTCTATAAAACCGTGTGTAGCGATTTATCTGATTTGGCAAAAGTTAACTACGACTGTTTAGTGTTTTTTAGTCCGGCAGGAATAAAGTCACTGTTTCAAAACTTTCCAAAG
Organism: uncultured Bacteroidota bacterium; assembly: GCA_903842515.1. Lineage (GTDB taxonomy): Bacteria > Bacteroidota > Bacteroidia > UBA4408 > UBA4408 > CAIMMJ01. Next base: position 912 of record CAIMMJ010000129.1, read on the forward strand.
TTCAAACAAAACAACACCAAAATTGCCGCTTTTGGTGCCACAACTGCCAAAGCTGTTGAAGAAGCGGGACTAAAATTAAATATTATGGCTCCTACCACAACTGCTCCCTCTATGACAATGGCAATTGAACAATTTATTGCTGTTTCTTCAAAGAAAAAGTAGATTGCAAAGTTAATTTTTGCCTTAAATTTTATATTAAAAGTTTAACTTTGAGGCTATTCAAAAAATTCCATTGATGAAACGATTAAAATTATACATACTTACTATTCAACTAATTTTCCTATCAAAAATTTCCCTTTCCTTTTCGAGCGATACAATAAATAACGTTGATGGCAATAAGTTTAGACAAGGATGGTGGATCATCAGAAATGAAAACAAACAACTAGACAATTGTGACGTTAATGCAAAAATAGAAGAAGGAAGATACGTTGACAATCAAAAAAACGGAGTATGGAAATCATACTTTTGCTCAGGAAAAATAAAAAGTGAAATTACATTCGAAGAGGATAGGAAAATTGGTTACGCTAAAATTTATTTCGAAAATGGAAAAATTTTTGAAGAAGGATTTTGGCGAATAAATCATTGGGAAGGAAAATATAAATTGTTTCATGAAAACGGATTTGTTTACCAAGATTTTAATTTTGGCTCAGATGGAAAAAGAGATGGCGTTCAAAAATATTACCATACTAATGGCAAACTAATGGCCGAAGGAACATGGAAAGACTCTAAAGAAACAGGAACAATTAAAGAGTATGCACCAAACGGAAAACTAATATCTGAAAGAGTATACAATGATGGTATAATTAGCACCGAAGCATCCAAATATTATCCAGAAACTGAAGAGTCTAATGAGGAACCAGTTATTGTGGAAGAAAAAATTCCAACAACTCCCCCACCGCCGGTAGCTGAAAAAATTGGTGAGCTGAAAGACGGCTATAACAAAACTTTTACCAAAGAAGGCAAACCACTTCAAGAGGGAGAATTTAAAAACAAAAAACTCCTCACTGGAAAAAAATTCATTTACGAAGGCGACAAATTGATAAAAACGCTTATTTATCAAGACGGTGCATTAGTTAAAACAATTACAGAAAAATAGGTTGAACAATATGTCTTTATTTTTATACAATACCCTTTCCAGAAAGAAAGAGGAGTTTATAGCTATTAACCCGCCATTTGTTGGGCTATATGTATGTGGCCCAACTGTATACAGTGATGTTCATTTAGGAAACTGCCGAACCTTTATTTCATTTGATTTATTATACAGGTACTTGCTGCAAAAAAATTACAAAGTAAGGTATGTAAGAAACATAACAGATGCCGGTCATTTAGAAGGAGACAGAGACGAGGGTGACGATAAGTTTACTAAAAAAGCCAAGTTAGAACAACTGGAGCCCATGGAAATTGTTCAAAGATACACACTGGGTTTTCATGAGGTGATGCAATTGTTCAACAATCTTCCACCCAATATAGAACCAACGGCAACTGGCCATATTGTAGAGCAAATTGAAATGGTTAAAGTAATACTAAAAAACAATTTAGCCTACGAGGTAAATGGAACGGTGTATTTTGATGTAGAAAAATATGCAAAAGAAAATAACTATGGTGCATTGACGAACAGACAGTTGGAAGACTTAATTTCTAATTCCAGAGAGTTGGATGGCCAGGATGAAAAAAGAGGTCGTTTAGATTTTGCACTGTGGATAAAAGCAAAACCCGAGCACTTAATGAAATGGAATAGTCCATGGGGCGAAGGGTTTCCGGGCTGGCACATCGAATGTAGTGCAATGAGCAGCAAATATTTAGGTACTACTTTCGATATTCACGGCGGAGGAATGGATTTGGCTGCTACACATCACACCAACGAAATTGCACAATCTAATGCTTATTGCGGACATCAACCTGCAAACTACTGGATTCATACCAATATGCTTACGGTAAATGGGCAAAGAATGGGAAAATCATTAGGAAATGCTTTTTTACCGCATGAACTTTTTAATGGAAGTCATGCACTATTAGAGAAAGGCTACAGCCCAATGACAGTAAGGTTTTTTATGCTTCAAACTCACTATAGAAGCACCTTAGATTTTTCTAACGACGCACTAAAAGCAGCCGAAAAAGGTTTTGATAGGTTTATGAATGCATTAGAAACACTAGAAAAAATAAAGGTGTCAACTACATCAACAGTTGATGCGGAGATGTACAAACAAAATTGTTTTGCTGCAATGGACGATGATTTAAATACGCCAATTGCTTTGGCACATTTATTTGATGCCGTAAGACAAATTAACTCTGTTTATGCCGGCACAGAAACCATTGATAACTCAAATTTAACAGAGCTAAAAAAATTATTCCACACTTTTGCGTTTGATATTTTTGGATTAAAAAAAGAGAATGAAAAAAGTACGGAAAGCCTGGAAGAAAATTTAGTTTCTATACTTTTGGAATTAAGAAAAGAGGCAAAAGAAAATAAAAATTATGCCGCTTCAGATGCAATAAGAGATAAACTAAAAAACATAGGAATAGAAATAAAAGATTCAAAAGAAGCTACAACTTGGGAAAAAATTTAAAATGAGAGTGTATAACTTAAAACTATTTTTTTTTGTAATCGCAATTACTATCATTGCTGCTTCTTGTTCAACTGTTGAAAATAAAAAACAAGAAACTGAGGC
>CAIMMJ010000130.1 GCA_903842515.1 uncultured Bacteroidota bacterium
CAATTTTAAAAATCTTTGTATTTACATCCTCAGGCATAGAATTAATTTTTACTGTAACAACTGCTTCTATAAAATTTTCTTTTTTGTTTAATGATTTTAAAATTATTTCTTGGCTAAAAATTAAGTGTAAATAATGAAATTTTTTGAATATAGCTTCTTTAATTGTCCACAGCATGGTATAAAAAGAAGATTCATCAATTAATCTATGTGCCAAAAAATTAAATTCTGAAGGATGAAAAAATTTTTTTGAAATTTTTTTAGCTTTATTGCTTATTTCCTCAATGTCTATTCCCACTTGATTATTTTGGCTAACAACCGCACATGAATAGAAGTTCGTATGAGAAACAGAAACATGTATATTTTCTTTAGTTATTATTGGTCCTTTCTCCTGCGAATATATAAGTTCAATATTTGGTAACAGTTCCTTGAGCAATATCCTGCTGCTTAGCCATTGCAATTTTCTATTTTCTACCCAACTATTTAGTTCATTAGGAATAAAAAATTTTTCCTTGCTTAAGTTTTCCAATTCGTTAATGTTCTCCGTTATTTTCCAAACTGCCACTTTTTTAGAATCATCAATAAAATCAAAAATTACTTGCGGCATTTTATTTAATTAAATGTTTACTTTAATTTAGTCCAAAATTATAAAAATGAAACTACAAAAAACTATTTATTCAATTTTGATTCTTGCTTTTTTTACAACATTCTCATTTGCCCAAAAAAAAATGAGTATAGATGATTTGTTAGATCTAAAAAGAATTGGCAATCCCGAAATTTCTCCCGACAAGAAATTTATTGTTTATGATGTAAATACAATTTCTGTGCAAGAAAACAAAGGAAACAAAAATATAGTAATTGGAAGTGTTGAAAATCATATATCCAAAGAAATCGCTAATGGTGTTTACAATGAATTTGGAGCAAAGTTTATTGAAAATGGTACAAAAATAATTTATCTATCTACCGAAAAAAATGGCGTGCAATTGTATACAATGAATACTGATGGTAGCAACAAGCAGCAAGTTTCTGACATTGAAAACGGAATAAATGAATATTGTATTTCTGCAGATGGAAAAAAAATAGCCTTTACCTCTGATGTAAAAACAACAAAAAACGTTCATGATATTTACCCAGATTTACCTAAAACTGATGCAAGAATAATTGATGATTTGTTTTATAGAAATTGGGACAGTTGGGATGATTATTACAATTCTCATGTGTTTGTTGCCTCTTTTGAGAGTGGAAAGATACTTGGTCCAAAAGATATATGTGAAGGCGAAAAATTTGATTCAGAAGGAATTTCTTTTTCTCCAGACGGAAACTACTTAGCGTATCACAGCAAAAAGCAAGTTGGCAAGTCATTTGCCCTGTCAACAAATACAGATGTATATTTGGTTGATTTAAAATCTTTTGAAACAAAGAATATTTCTGAAGGGAGAATGGGGTATGATAAGGATGCAAAATTTTCTAAGGATGGAAAATCAATTGTTTGGGGAAGTATGCCAACAGCAGGTTATGAATCTGACAGAGCAGCAGTTATTCTTTATGATATTTCATCGTCCATCTCAAAAGAGTTATTTCCTAAATTCGAAGAAGGAGCA
>CAIMMJ010000131.1 GCA_903842515.1 uncultured Bacteroidota bacterium
AGCCTGGATTTTCTCTACGATAGGCATCAACTGCCTTCTGTGAAAGACCATCTGTTTTGTCTGATTTATTGACCTTGCTCCAGTCTTCGGATATAAATGTTTTAAAAGGAACCATATCTACTCGCCTTAAATGTTTTTAAGTTAATACCTTTTCTTTTCAATTCGTCTTCAACCTGAGCAGAATTGCTGAGTGTGGTTTCATCACCAGTCAACTCTTCAATTCTTTTCTTTCTAACTGTACTTCTTAGATTCTCACCGGAAGCTGCCATAGAAATGCCAGGTTCAATACCCATGTCAATCGATTCTTTTACTTGCGCTTCTTTGCGTTTCCGGATTTCGGCGAGGGTGATTTTGGTGCTACTTTTTTCACTGGCGCCTTCTTCACTGCTGGCTTCGATGATTGAACCGGTTCTTGCACTACTACTGGTTCCTGTACTTGAACTGGTTCTTGTACTGCCGGTGCTACCTCTACTGTCTTTGGTTTCAGTTTCAATAAGTTTATTAGTTTCGTAAACATTGTCGTTCTCCTCTTTTATTTTTACAACATAACCGCCATTTGGATTTTTCATAACACTTCCGTTGATTGTGTGTGCTTCTTTAGCAGCAGCTCTTCTCAACATATATGTTTTGACTTTACCATTATCGTGTCTAAGCAATTTAGTCTTCTTAATTTCTTTTTTCTCAGAGAGATATTCATCTTCTTCTGATGCAAACAATTGCTCAAAGTCTTCATTAACTTTTTTAGGTTCTGGTTTTCTCATTGAACTTCCTGATATAGGGACCGTTGTCTCTTTTGGTTTATCTTTAGGAATTTCAACTAACGAATCGTGTACCGAACGATGAGTCACCACACCGTTTTGACCATATCGACCAAAACCATAATATTGTAATCCTAGTTTTCTTGCTTCTTCAGCTGCACCTGAATCTGGATGTGCAACTTTTTCTGCACCACCTTTCGGCACTTTTAAAGTATCTTTCTTGTCCAACTCACTAGCGATCCATTCTTTGGCAGCATCAGATGTTGGTTTAGCTGCGACAAAGTTTTTAACATTTGTGAACAACTGAAGCATCTCTTCTTTTTTTGCCTTAACAACTTCAGGTGGTGCAGTTCTTAAATCTTCAGAGTTATCAAACTCCATGTAATTTTGACCAAACATCTTTGCAAATTCTGCTCTGCCTGCTTGAACATTATCCCATTTTTCTTTACGGATGTTTTCTGGTACTGTTCTACCACCTCTTTGACCTCTTTCGATGTTTCTTTGTTTAGAAACTTCATCAGCAGTATTAACTACAACAATAGAAGAGTCATAACCCATCTCTTCTAATTTCTTTTTAATCTTTGTAATCTTCTCTACATCATCACCAGTGCCATTAATAATTAAACCATTGCGACCTAGTAATGCTAATTTCTGTCTTAATTCTGTAATGTTCTTTGCTCTGCCACGAACAATATCTTTCTTTTCATTCTCAGATGCAGGCATTGTCTTATCAAGGCCTTCTTTGTCCATTAGAAACTCTAATGCTTTATCTGAATTGATTTCAGTTAAACCATGACCTGCAAGTGTATTATCTAACACATAGTCTTTACCTGACCCTGGACCACCAGCAAGAAATACTGCTTTGAAAATTGCTTTATCGTGTACACCTTCGGTTAGAATTTGTGCAAATGCTTCATCAACATTAAATTCTTCTTTTACCATTATCTTGCGAACTTTCTCCATCAACTCTTTTGTCTCTTTGTCTGATAGTGTTTTTGGTATGCCAGAACGAAATGCTTTAAAATCACCCTTGATTGCAGCTTCTCTCATTTTAGTGCCAGACATTCCTGCAGCACCATCTGCATCTGGATCTCTTTCACCAGCAGATACAACTTTTATTGAATTGAATTTAAAATCTTTGCCGTTGTACTTATCTAGTAATTTTTGATATTCGTCAATTCTATCTGAACCGGCAATCATTACTAAATTTTTATAACCTTCTTCGCTCAGTTTTGCAGCCATCTCAATGAATGTTCTAACATCTTCATTTGCGGCTTTGAAATTGATACCAGGAAACATCTTTTTGAGATATTTCACTTTTGTGTCTACATCTAGGGGGTTTTTCTTTGCATCTTGTGTTCTTGATGCATATACAATGTGGTCAGCTTTGAATGATTTAGCAGTATCTACTACTTTTTTGGCAAGAAGCCCGTGACCAATTGTGGGGACATTGAAGCGGCCGAAAGCCGCAACAATAGTTGAATTTTTATTTTCTGTTAAAAAATCTCTGAATTTCATCTCCGCCTCTGCAGCAGTTATATTATAATTACAGTTTATTTATGCTTATGGAACTCTATGCATCCACGATGCCCAACCTTTATTGTAAATAATGATGTTTTTAG
>CAIMMJ010000132.1 GCA_903842515.1 uncultured Bacteroidota bacterium
AATGAAAACGGAACGTACAAGTACCTTTTCAACCCGCCATTTTGCAAATGTGCTGTTAATGGCAGTTTTTATTTTATTTCGTTCATCTTATTTATTGTTTCATCAATGTTGTTCGTCAAAATAGTTGGTTTATAATTTTCTCTTGGTGTTCCGTTTATATGATAAAGTCGTTCCGTTGGAATTTGAAAACCAATTTTTGTTTCTGACATCATAAAATCATTGATTGCTCCTAACAAACCTGCCATTTCAGTTCCAATAATTTTTGCTCTTTTCATACCGTCAAAACCAATAGTAATTCCTTCTCCCATACTTCCTGTCCAATGTCCAACTAATATAAAAACATTTCCTTTAAATTGTATTTTTCTTGATGTAACATATTCAACCCATTTTCTTTTTGTGTCAAATTCTTTTTCATCAAATTCGTGTTGTTGGTAAGGCAATGTTTTATTTATAAATCGTCCCATAATGCACCTTGCAACTGTTGAATTTCCGCCACTTGGTGTTTGTGTTAAGTCAATTACTAAATTTTTGTATTGTAAAATGCTGTCAATGGCTTTGTCAAATTCTTCAATGGTATTATTGTTACCCAATGCGTCATTTATTTTAATATAGGCTGTTGTATTACTTAGAATTTTTGCTTCAACCAAATTTCTATTTTCGGTTAATTTCAAACTATCTGGATTGAAATTAATTTGATTTCCATTTCTCCTTATTGTAATTTGTCGCTTTATGTTATGTGTCCCTGCAAATAGCATATTGACTGCATACTTATACATTTTGTCTGTATGTTGAGTTGTATATTTTGGCAAAAACTGTACAACTTGTTCTGTCACTGGTTTACCATTAAAAAGCAAAATTTCATCTCCAATTTTCAGACCTGATTTTTCTGCTCTAAATTCTTTTTTTAAATCTGTTATGATAAATTTATCATTCTGTTTTTGCACAAACATATCTTGTCCACTTGGAATTATCCTGTTTGATGAATTCAAGTTCGTATTTAATGAAATATGTCCATTATGAAACTCGTTTATTATATTCTCTAAAAAACGAATAAAATCATTATCGTTTGTTATTTCGATTACTTGCGGCTGATAAATTTCTTTTACTTTCTGCCAATTTATTTGTTGCTGGTCAAAATAAGCATAGTTATTATTTATGTCGTTCCAAAATTCATTAAAATCCTTTTCATATTTTGTCTGTCCAAAAGTTAAGTTGGAAATAAGTATTGTAAAAATGGTTATAAAAATTTTCATTCTATTTTGTCTGTGAAGTCTAGACTGTCGGTTCGTTAAAATTGCCACTACAAAAATATTTGAACGTTATTTCATCTCAAATTAAGTAATTTTCTTTGGTTTTTTTTAATTTAAATTGAATTTATAATGTGATAATAATCTGTATATTTTTTATTGTCAGAAAATTAAAACTAATATTTTTTTAAGTGGCAGAGCCACAAAAGATTCATAGACAAAGTTCTAGATTTTGCAATGGTGCATAGCACCAAAACATTTTTAATTTAAATATCATCAATGTTTTCAAAGAATTCAAATATGTATTCTTCCTTGTATTCTATTTCATTTTTTTTCAACATTTCTAAATATTCGCTTTTAAATGAATTTTTTTTGTGGTGTTCTTCCTGATTCAAAATGTACTTTATCACCACATCTAATTGAGAACGTGAGTGAGAAAATGCACCGTAACCCTTTTGCCATTCAAATTTAGAATTTAGTAGTTTGTTTGTTTTTATCCAAGCATTACTAGATGTTTTTATGTTTTCTACCAATTGGGGTATTAATTGATTTACATTGTAGCCTATTAATAAATGAATATGATCTGGCATGGAACCAATTGCCAATAGCTTATGGTTATGGTTTTGAATTATTCCTGTGATGTATTTTTCTAGATTAGCCCTCCAGGATTTTTGAATTAGTGCATTCCTGTTTTTTACAGCAAAAACCAGGTGGATGTATAATTGTGTATATGTATTTGCCATTGGTTATGTTGCGGTGCTCTGCACCTTTTTTGTTTTTCTATTTAATATTTTACAGAGGTTTCGCGACTGTGTCGCTAAAATAATTATTTTATTTCTAATTAATTTGCAGTGCTCTGCACCTTTTTTATTTTTGCTTAATCTGCTACAAAGGTTGGGCGACTATATCGCTACATTTTTATTTTCAATTCTATCTTTGTTGCGGTGCTCTGCACCTTTTTTGTTTCTCTATTTAATATTTTACAAAGGTTTCGCGACTGTGTCGCTACATTCACTGCAATTAACTAGATATTATAATTTTTCTATTGCGGTGCTCTGCACCTTTTTTGTTTCTCTATTATATATTCTGCAAAGGTTTCGCGTCTATGTCGCTAAATTCATTTCAATTAACTAGATATTATAATTTTTCTATTGCGGTGCTCTGCACCTTACTTGTTTCTCTATTTAATATTCTACAAAAATTACGCGACTATGTCGCTAAATTGTTATTTTTAATTCTATCTATTTTTCGGTGCTCTGCACCTCTCTTCTTTTTGTGTTTTTAGCAATTTGTAGCAACTCTGTAGCTAAAAAAATACAACACTTATCTTAGCTGTTTAAATATTGAATTCTACATTCAATGCTTTATACCATACTTCTGAGAATACCTGTGGTACAATTCTTTTTGATGATTATTTAAATCAATAGTTCTTCCATCAATAAATGCTTGCTCTACATTGTTGGTCATCATATCTAGTGCATTGCCGGTGGATATAAAAAGCGTTGCACTCTTGCCTACTTCAATAGACCCATATTTCTTATCAATACCTATAATTTTTGCAGCATTAATTGTAATTGCACACAGTGCCTGCTCCGGCTCTAAACCATAAGCCATTGCAGTGCCTGCTAAAAAAGGCAAATTCCGTAATCCCATTGCTTCCATATCGCCTTCGTATTGCAAACAAAATAATATGCCCTCTTTTTGAAGAAGTGCAGGAAGTTTATAAAAATAATCTATATCTGCGTCGGCATTGGGTGGCAATGAATGAGCTCTCTGCAGCATCACCGGCACATTAAATTTCTTGAGTATTGAAATTGCTTTTTTTGATTCTGCCCCACCTACAATAACCGGTGAAACAATTTCTAATTTTTTACACATAGAAATGGCATCGTATATTTGATTGTAACGCTGAGCATGTACGTACAATTTTTTTGAACCATCAAACAAGCCCTTTAATGCCTCTAGTTTTAAATCTTTTTCTTGCGTTCCTGAATAGTTTTTTGCTTTTAACAATAAATCAATTAATGAATTTATTCTTTTTACATAACTATTTCCTTTTTCAGATTTCTCTTTTGCATCTTTATCATCTGAATTAAAATTAGGAGAATCTATGTCTGGCCAATTAACATGTATTCCGTCGGCAGATTTTATTAAAGCATCTTCGTAGTTCCAGGCATCCAAATTTAATATTGAGGAAGCACCGCTTATAAATCCACCTCGTGGAGTTGATTGAACAACCAAAATACCATTGCTCCTTACCGTTGGTATAACTTTTGAATCTGTAAAAAAAGCAATAGATGAATTTGCATTTGGATTTATTGAGCCCACCTCATACAAATCGTTTGTTGCTCTTACTGCTTCAATTTCTGTTAGCCCAAGTGAGTTATTTGTTGCAATTATTCCGGGATAAACGTGTTTTCCACTTGCATCAATAATGTTTGTACTTGCAGAAACTGTAGCTTGATTAAATTGTGTACCAATCTCTTTGATAATACCTTTATCAAATACTACAAAAGCATTTTCAATAATTTTTCCATTGCCAACGTGTAGTATTGCATTTTTAATTACTACCTCATTCTTTTGCTCAGCTGCAGGTGTTGGTCTTTGAGAAAACACAAATGAATTTACAACTAATACAAGTGCTATTGTTATATTCTTAATCATATTTTTAAATTAATACAGTTCGTCAAGGTAAGTATCGTTAGACAAATCATCGCAATGGTAAAGTCTTTTGTTTTTAGCTTTTGGCTTTTCAGTTTTATCACCACCTCTTTTTGCCTTAATCATTAAATTTAAAATTCTTTGTCTTTCTACTCTAATATTTTCTCTCTGCAAAACATCGCTTTTTGCATCGTAATAAATTCTACCATCAATCATTGTTGTTTCTACTTTTGCCATAACGCTAAGCGGATTCTGGCTCCACAAAACTAAATCGGCATCTTTGCCCACTTTTATTGAACCGGTAATTTTATCTAAATGCAAAAGTTTAGCAGGGTTTAATGTCACCATTTTCCAAGCTTCTATTTCTGATACTCCCCCGTATTTAAACACTTTTGCAGCTTCCTGATTTAGTCTTCTTCCCATTTCCGGATCGTCAGAATTTATAGCAGTAACAATTCCCATCCTATAAAGTAGTGCAGCATTGTAGGGTATTGCATCATTCACTTCAAACTTGTAAGCCCACCAATCAGAAAATGTAGAAGCGCCTACACCGTGTTTTTTCATTTTATCTGCAACCTTGTAGCCTTCTAAAATGTGTGTAAAGGTATTTACTCTAAATCCAAACGAATCTGCAACATGCATAAGCATATTTATTTCTCCCTGTTGATATGAATGACAAGTAATAAATCTCTTTTTCTCTAAAATTTCTACCAATGATTCCATCAACAAATCTCTTCTAAAATTTGTGTTGGTTGTAGCATTCTTTTTTTGTTGTTGGTATTCTCTTGCCCTCGAAAAATATTCTACATAAACCTGCTCTACTCCCATCCTACTTTGCGGATAACGAATAGAATATCTATCGCCCCAATTAGATTGTTTTACGTTTTCGCCTAGAGCAAATTTTATAAAACCATCGGCACCGGCAATTTTCATTTTTTCTGGTGATAATCCCCAACGGAGTTTTATTAATGCACTCTGCCCACCAATGGCATTGGCCGAACCATGCAATAACTGAGCTGCAATAACTCCACCCGAAAGTTGCCTATATATGTTTATATCATCTGAATTTATAACATCACCAATTCTTACCTCCGCAGTGGCGGTATTACTTCCTTCATTTACTCCCGAAGAAATTGCTATATGTGAATGTTCGTCAATTATTCCAGAAGTTAAATGCAATCCCGTTCCGTTTATAATTTTGGCATCCGCAGGAATTGATATTTTTTCTCCGATAGCTGCAATTTTTCCCTTGTCAACCAAAACAGAAACATTCTTTAAAACACCCTCCTCTTCATTCGTCCATGCTGTTACGTTAGAAAAAACTACTTTTTCTTCTTTGGGCAACTCTCCAAAACCATAAGCCATATTAGGGTAGGTGATACTTATACTGGCAATAGCGTTTAAGGCACTATCTTTTTTTTCTGAAATATACTCTGCATTCTTTTTCCAAAATACTTCTTCCTCTTTTCCATCGTCAAAATACAACTTTCCAAAAAATTCTTCTTTATCATTTTTAATCTCGTAAACGGTAACAGAATTTAATCCTCCACAATTTAAGTAGGTGCTGCTAACGTTATAGCTTCCCAAAGTGGCACTTGACTTTCTGGTAAGAGTATCTACTTTTATTGTTGTGGCGAGTTTATTAATTTCTCCTTCTATTTTTAGTTCAACTTTTTTTAGACTGCTGGAATTAACTAAAGTATAATTACCTCTAAAATCAAATTGCTCTAAATTGTTTTTTCCATAAGGAATTCCATTCACCCAATTTTGAATGACGTATGAATTTTTTTCAAAAATATCACCCGAAGAAATTATAAAATTAGCAATGTATCCTTTTTTTATTGCACCAAGTTTATCCGAAACGTTTAACATTTGAGCCGGATTTGTTGTTAATGCTTTTAGTGCCATTTTTTTTGACAAACCCATATCTATTGCCTTCCTTAAATTTATAAGAAATTCTGATTTGCTTTTTAAATCGGATGCAGTGATAGCAAATTGCAGGTTGTTTTTTTCGAGAATTGATAAATTATATGGCGCCATTTCCCAATGTTTTAAATCATCTAGCTCCAGTAAATCTGCTTCGGCAGGATTTTCTACATCAGGAGTTTGGGGATAATTTACAGGCACGATAAGTTTTCCATTGCACGATTTAATTTCTTCTATTCTTTGGTATTCATTGCCATTTGTTTTAAAAATATATTGAACGCCAAATTCATCTCCAATTTTATCTGCTCTAACTATGTTCCATTTATCATTTGCTTCAAAAATTGAAGGCAGCTTTTTTTGCTGATTAAATGCATAGAGCGATAAGCTATTTTCTTGATTTTCTTTTGATTTTTCAAACCACTCTGCATCTAAATACGTTTGACGCAACAACGCAATTGCACCCATTAGAGAAGAAGGATATTCTTGCCTTGAACTTCCTTTGTTAAACGAAAACATAGTTGCAACTTTTGAATTTATTAACGTATAGTTTTCTTTTTGATCGCTTAAAGTAACTATGGCTGATGTGCCTCTTGCTATGCCATCTTTTACAAAAGTATTTACAGCACCAAAACCTATGTTCCTTATCTCCTCGGCTTGTGATGCATTTGAGCTGAACAATCTTGCAGCATCTTGCTCCGGTTTAATTGCTTCGTTCCAATAATAAGCACCTTTTTGTTTTGTTTCGTACTGAGGTCCACCATAAAATGTAGAATTTTCTTTCTCTACCACAACACCATAATTACTGTACATGTCAATGAATGATGGATAAATGTTTTTCCCCTTTAAATCATATACAATTGAATTTTTTGGTATTGAAATACCTGAACCTACATCAATTATTTTCCCTTTGCTAACAATTAAAATTGCATTACTTAGAACTGTGTTTTCATCGATATTAATGTTTGCGTTTTTAAAAACAAAAACATCATTGTCTACTTTTTTTATTCCATTTGCAGGAAACACTGATTGGGTAAAAGCCTTTGTTGCAAATACAATAAAGACCACAAGAAAAATGATTTTTTTCATAAAATAATAATTTCCAAATATATATAAATTGCTGCATCTACCTAAAAATATAGAATATTTATGCAACTCCAATTTTTAGTATAAAATGAAAATCTTTTAATGAGTTTGATTTGAAATTAATTGTAATGACTAAATTTGAGAACAATAATTTACTGTTATGAAAAAACTAAGCTTGCTTTCTCTACTCATTCTATTTTTTGTTATTAATTCTGGCGCACAAAACAAACCCAAACTAATTGTTGGAATTGTTGTAGATCAAATGAGATACGATTATTTATACCGCTTTGAAAAACATTATTCTAACGGAGGTTTTAAAAGATTACTGAACCAAGGATTTGAATTTACTAACGCACAATACAATTACGTACCCACATACACCGCCCCAGGGCATACAAGTATATACACGGGAACCACGCCCTCTATTCACGGAATAATTGGCAACAATTGGTTCGATAAAAAATCAAATAAATCTGTGTATTGCACCGATGACGAAACAGTAAAAAATGTGGGAGGTCTTGGCAACGAAGGAAAAATGTCTCCACGCAAAATGTTAACTACCACTTTTGGCGATGAACTTAAATTGAGCAACAAAAAATCTAAAGTTATTGGCATTGCATTAAAAGATAGAGGTGCAATACTTCCTGCCGGTCATTTAGCAAATGCAGCATATTGGTTTGAAGGAAAAAGTGGCAATTGGATAAGCAGCACTTATTACTTTGATACTTTACCTGATTGGGTAAATAAATTTAACAACAAAAAGTATCCAGAAATGTATTTAACTCAAAAATGGCAAACATTTTTACCTATCGAAAACTACAGCGAAAGCATTGAGGACAATAATAATTTTGAAAAAGCATTTGATAAAAATGGAAGCACCAGCTTTCCTCATGACATACCCGCATTGTTTTTAAAAAACAAAAACTTTGATTTGCTAAAAGAAATTCCGTTTGGAAATACCTTCACAAAAGACTTTGCAATTGATGCAATAAAATCTGAAAATTTGGGCAAGGGAGAATCTACTGATGTGTTAACCATAAGTTTTTCTTCTACAGATTATGTTGGGCACAGATTTGGAGTAAGTAGCAAAGAAGTAGAAGATACCTATATTAGACTTGACAGAGACATTGAAGATTTATTAAAATTTTTAGACACACAATTTGCAAAAGGTGAGTATACCGTTTTTCTAACGGCAGACCATGGCGCTGCAGACAATGCAAACTACTTAAAAAGTTTAAATATTCCGGCAGGCACAATAAACGATAATAAGCTAAGTGATACCTTGAAGTTTTTTATTACTAAGAATTTTGGCGATTCTATTTTCCTGAATTTTTCTAACCAACAAATTTTTATAAACGAAAATTTATTTGCCGAAAAAAAATTATCTCTTCAAGAGTTTGAACAAAAAACAATTGCATTTCTCATGACATTAGACGGAATTCAAAATTGCAATACCGCAAGCGACATGATAAAAAGCTCGTATGCAGACCTTCCAAGATTGATGATGCAAAATGGATACAATGCAAAAAAATCCGGAGTTATTTTGGTCAATTATCAGCCCGGCTGGGTAGAATATGCCCCAAAAGGCTCAACCCATGGCGCTCCTTTCAGCTACGACACAAGAGTTCCTTTGTTGTTTTTTGGCAAGGGTATTAACATTGGAAAATGCCATGAAAAAGTAAATATTATTGATATTGCCCCAAGTATTTCAACACTGTTAAATGCTCCTTTTCCCAACGGTTGTAGTGGCAAACCCTTGAACATGTATTTTACAAAATAAGAATAAGCCTGCTCCTTCTACTTGGCAGAAATGTTTTTAAGTACAGCAAAAATCCTCTTGATTTAATAGGAAAAATAAAATTCTAGTACAGCACTTATTGCCTTAAATAGAATTTTATTTTAATTTTTATAATTGACTTTGAGCACTTTAGAAATTTTATAGTACTATGTATTGCATAATACTATTTTTTACATTTATCTTTGTATCGCCAAGTAATAATTAAAACATAATACAATTTAAACATCCAAAACTATGAGTTTAGAACAAGCAAAATCACAAATGAAAAAAGGGCTTTTGGAGTTTTGCATATTATCGGTTTTATCAAAAAGAGAAGCCTACCCTCCTGATATTATTGAAACACTCAAAAATGCAAAACTAATTGTGGTTGAAGGTACACTCTACCCAATTTTAACCCGCTTAAAAAATGAAGGTTTACTTTCATACCGTTGGGAAGAATCGCCTTCTGGCCCACCCAGAAAATACTACCAGTTAACCAGCCAAGGGAAAGCCAGTCTTGAGGAACTGAGCAATGCCTGGCAAGAAATTTTAACTTCAGTAAATCAACTATCAAAAAACTAATATACCATGAATAAAACTCTAACCATAAACATAAGTGGAATTATCTTTAATATTGAAGAAGACGCTTATGAAAAACTAAAAAATTATATTTCTCAAATAAAAAGTCATTTTGTAAACGACTCTGGTTGCGATGAAATTATGGCTGACATAGAAGCAAGAATTGCAGAAATGTTACAAGCAAAATCCAATCAAAATAAACAAGTATTAATAATTTCAGATATAGATTCTATTATTAATACAATGGGCAGACCCGAAGAATTTGATGATAATTCCAGCAACCGTTCAAACAACAATAAATCAAGTTTTTCTGAAGGGAATAATTACACTGGTAACAAGAAAAAAAGAGTATACAGAAACGGCGAGGATAAAGTTGTGGGTGGCGTATGCAGCGGAATTTCTATGTATTTTGACATTGATCCACTTTGGCTTAGATTAGCTTTTGGTGTTAGCTTTTTAGCATTTGGCTCGGGATTGTTGTTTTATATTTTACTGTGGATAGTATTGCCTGAAGCAAAAACAACGGCCGAAAAATTAGAAATGAGAGGCGAAAAAGTTGACATAAATAATATTGGAAAACAAGTAAGTGAAGAATTTGAAAAGATTAAAAATAAATTTGAAACCGAAGCACAAGACTTTAAGCAAAATTATGGAACAAAATCCAGAGGTGCAGTTGGAAATTTTGTAAATTTTTTTGTAGAAATAGTAACTAAAATTGCCTTTGCGTTTGCAAAATTTATTGGCATCTTCTTTATAATTTTTGGTTTAATGCTTCTTGTTGTTTTTTTAAGCTCCATTTTTGGCTCCAGTAATATTTTTCATTTTAGTAATGGAGCACAATCAATTTCATATTCCTTAAAAGATTTGATGGTGCTTTTAATAAATAACGACAGCCAGAGAAACTTAGCAATTATTGGCATTTTTCTTACCTTTTGTATCCCTTTAATAATGCTGGTTTACAAAGGACTTAGGCTAATTTTAAATATAAAGTATAAAAATAGAATTTTTGGTGTAATTGCCTCTATTCTCTTCTTAGTGGGAATTTCAATTATGGTGTATTTAATTGCCGACGTTGCAAGCGATTTTAAAAAGAACGGAAACAGCGTTGACAGGTTTTCATTTTTGCCCATCGGAAAAGTATTAACCATTCAAACCAACGACAAAGATTATGATTTTGTAGATACCCAAGAGGAACAAGATGAAGACATCAACTCACTAAAACTTGGAAAATGGAATTACAAAATAAATGACAAAAGCATATCCATGAGTAACATTCAATTTGATATTGAAAAAAGCAATACAGATTCTTTTGAACTATTAATTTCCAGAATGGCCAAGGGCAATACTTCAAAAGCTGCGTATGCAAGGGCCGAAAGCATCACCTATAAATTTGTTCAAACAGATTCTACTTTAACTTTGCCTTCAACTTTTGAATCGGAAATTGCTAACAAATGGAGAGGCCAAAAAATTAGAATGAAACTAAAAGTACCTGTTGGAAAAATAATATTTTTGGCAAAAAATTCTGAACAAATTATTTACGACATAAAAAACGTTACCAATACACTTGATTCCGAAATGACAAACAGAAGATGGCTCATGACAACCGATGGATTAAGCTGTGTAGACTGCGCAGACATTACTACAACAACAAAACAAAAGAGAGATAGAAGTAGCAAAGACGAAAACGAAGAAGACATCGATTTAGATTTTTAATTTTTTACAATTAATTTTTTTATAACAATTAGTCTATTGCTAAATTCTCGCAAGCTAAATAGAATTGGTTATGTTGAACAAAGTTTATATGCCGCTTAAAAATATTTGATAAAAAACTTATTTTTTATCTTAGTACGCAGCTACAAGAAGTTGGCGATTTCCCTGCCGGCAGCCAGGGGAGACGTAAACTGTCTGCCAACACTGAACTTGATTGGCCGTGGCTAAGAAGCACAAAACATAATTTAACCACTAAACCGTCAATTTCTTATAGGTGCTGTTAACGGATGGGGTATTTTTCCAGCATTGCATAATTATTCGTGTTATACAGTAACTTTTGTTTTTACTGAGGTTTTTATCTTGCGAACTTGTTTTTTAATTCTCAATAATTTTTGAGCTTTAATAAATTCACTAATTGCTTGTTCTTCACTTTTTGTTAAAGGTCCTTGTCCTCCAATAAAGTCCACGTCAAGTTCTGTTGATTTATTTTTATTCATGTTTGTTTATTTTTAATAGTATTCATGATTCGCCTCGCTTGATTCATTGTGGGAAGTATTTATTTAAAAGTTTTAATGCTGCATTGGTGTCAATAATCATAACTCGTCCGCCAAAATGTAAAGCACCTAAAGTGTCAATGTAGTGCTGAACAAGTTGTGTTTTAGAGAAAAAAGAAACGTTGCCATCGTGTCCACGTTGAAAAGAAAGTTTACAAGCAAATGCAACCAAGTTACCAGGTACTCCAGCATAAATTTTTGTCTTGCCTTTATTGAATGGAGCACTTTCAACCAAATGCATGTATACATGGTCAGATTTGATTTCTAAACTAATAAGACCTTGAACAATTGATTGATTATTTACGATTGTCAATTTGTAAACATCTCTTTGGGGTTGCTTTAATTCGTCTTTCCAGTCAAAGGCCCAACCTTTTTTTTTGGAAACATTCTTTAAGTCAGAATTTGAAATAATCGAAATATCTGTTGAAAAACTATCACCGGTCACAACATTTTCTATAGAGTTGGTCAATTTGTCAACTACAAAATCAAGTCCTATTTGTTTCTTCTTTTTCACTCATCAAAGATACTAAAAATGTCACACTAAAAATGTCTAACAATTACACAAATGTTTCAAAATAGCACTGTCCCCAATGCTTTCCGCTAACTAATTAACAGGCTTTAAAACTGTGGCAAACTCAATAGAATTATCAAACTTAGATAAAAATATATTTTTAAAATCTAACGTTTTAAAGTGGTAAATTTCTTTGTGTTTTCTGCCGAATTGGGATGGTATGACATACATCTAACTAATCTTTTATAAAAAAATTAACAATCCTACTTTTTGGGAGACAACAAATAAATTTCACTCTAAGAAAAGCTCTCTTATTATCTTATTTTGTCTAAAGCACTATTTATTATTTGCAAAGCCTTTTCTAATTCTTTAAAACTAATGCACAGCGGTGGAGCAATTCTAAATGCATTGTCACAAAACAAAAACCAATCTGTTATCAAGCCCAATTCTAAACAACATTTTATAAACGCTAAATTCACCTCAAAACTTTCTAATTCCGCTGCCATCATAAGCCCTCTACCTCTAATTTGTTTTATTGACGGATGCCTTAAATTTTCTCGAATAAATTTTTCTTTATTAGGAATCTCATGCAGCCAATTTTCGCTTAAAATTAATTGCAGGGCTGCCATGCCAGCTGCACAACAAACAGGGTGCCCCCCAAATGTTGTTATGTTGCCAAGCACAGGATTATTTCTAAGTTGTTTCATTAAATAAGTAGATGAAATAAAAGCACCCAATGGCATTCCTCCACCCAAACCTTTGGCCGTTACCAAAATATCAGGCACCACATTATAATGCTCAAAAGCCCATAACCTGCCTGTTCTTCCCATGCCACATTGTATCTCATCAAAAATGAGCAGTGCTCCTGTTTCAGTACACTTTTTTCTTAGTTCTTGCAAAAACTCTTCTGAATTTTCTATGGCACCGGCCTCCCCTCTTAATGTTTCAATAACAACACAGGCTGTTTTTTCAGAAATCTTATTAAGTTCGTCAATGCTATCCGTTAGTAAAATTTTAACGTCTGGTAGAAGAGGTCTAAATGCTTGCTTAAAAAATTCATTGCCCATTAAACTTAATGCACCGTGTGTGCTTCCATGGTAAGAATCTTTAAATGAAATCATCTCCGTGCGACCGGTTGCTCTCTTGGCCAGTTTTAATGCACCCTCAATTGCTTCGGTGCCGCTATTAGTAAAAAAAACATTGTTTAAATTTTCAGGCAAGGTTGTACTCAACAACTTTGCATAATTCACTTGTGGCGATTGAATAAACTCTCCGTACACCATCAAGTGTGCATGCTTTTCGGCTTGGTTTTTTATTGCTTCAATAACTTTAGAATTACCATGTCCAACATTACTCACCGAAATACCCGAAATAAAATCTAAATAAGATTTTCCATCGGTGTCGTACATAAAAACTCCTTTAGCCGATTCAATTTCCAGTGACATTGGAAAATCAGATGTTAGAGCTAAATTTTCGAAGAACAAACTTCTATTGCTTACATGTTCCATTTTGCAAAAGTAAACTCCTTTGTTGGATTATTTCATCAAAATTTCAAAACAAAGCACCATAAATTTTTACAGTAAAAAATTAGGGCCACCGCATAAAAAAAACTTCTTTTTGCCAAAATCTTACTAAATAACTCAAAAATAACTGAAAATAAATACATTTTATCCCACTTTTTCCCACCAGCTATAAACCATATAAAACAAGTGTTTTATGCGAAACATATCTTATTTTTATCCGTAAAAATCAAAAGTTTTCAACATTAGTGGTAGAGAGTGGATAAAAGTGGGAATTTTTGTTTTAAATTTGTTCCGATTGTAAAAAATGGTAACATTCATAGGAGAATTCGATTGTAAGCTAGACCCAAAGGGAAGGCTATCGTTGCCCGCAGGACTGCACAAGCAGTTTGATGCAGCCTATAAAGACCGTTTTGTAATCAACAGAAGTATTTTTCAAAAATGTTTAATTCTTTACCCGCTCAACACCTGGGAAAGTATTGTTGCAGATCTATCCAAACTAAATAGGTTCATCAAAGACAACGATACTTTTATTAGGCAATTTACAAACGGTGCAATCTCTGTTGAAGCCGACAGTGCAAACCGTTTATTGTTGCCTAAAAGATTAACAGATTATGCTTCAATAGAAAAAGAAGTGATACTTAGTGCCAACCTCAACAAAATTGAGATTTGGAGTGCTGATTTATTTAATAAGGTTATGGATGAGTTTAACCAGGAATCATTTGAATCGCTTGCAGAAAAAGTGATGTCTAAAATTGAAACCAACAAGTCCTAAACTTTTGTAATGAACGAAACAAACTATCACCAACCCGTTCTTTTACATGAAAGCATAAACTGGCTAAACATTCAACCCCATGGCGTTTATTTTGATGTAACGTTTGGTGGAGGCGGACACAGCAAAGAAATTCTAAACCGTATTGGAGAAAATGGAAAACTTTTTTCTTTTGATCAGGATACCGATGCTGCTGCCAACTCTATTGACGCACAAAATTTTACTCTCGTTCAAAGCAACTTTAGGTTTATAAAACAGTTTGCACAATTTTTTAAGGTTGAACCTATTGACGGAATATTAGCAGACTTAGGAGTTTCGTCGCATCAGTTTGATACATCCAACAGAGGTTTTTCTATTCGATTTGATTCAAAGTTAGACATGAGAATGAATAGCACTCAAAAATTAGATGCATACGAGGTTGTGAACGAATATTCAGAAGAAGCACTTTCAAAAATAATTTTTGAATACGGAGAAATTAATCAGTCTAAAAAATTAAGTGCTGCTATTGTGGAGGCAAGGAAGAAAAAAAAGATTTCTACCACCTCGCAACTCTGCGAAATTGCTGCAGCATTCACAATTAAAAAGGAAGAACATAATTTTTTTGCTCAACTTTTTCAGGCCATAAGAATTGAAGTTAATCAAGAAATGGATGTATTAAAAGACATGCTTTTACAAAGTTCCCAAATTCTAAAACCTGGTGGAAGACTTGTTGTAATTAGTTACCATTCATTAGAAGATAGATTGGTAAAAAATCTTTTTAAAACAGGAAATCTAGAAGGCAACGCAGAAACCGATGTGTTTGGAAATAAAAATTTAATTTTTAAAGAACTAACAAAAAAACCTGTTACACCTGGAATTGAAGAACTAAGAAAAAACAACCGAAGCAGAAGTGCTAAGCTTAGAGTTGCAGAAAAAATATAGAAATGGAAGAAAAAATAAATACAGAAAAACCTGAAAATTTTATTCCAACCCTCGAAGACATCGAAGGCAGAAAAAAAGCCGCCGAAAATTTAGCTAAAAACAATTCCAATAAAATATCAAAAAAAAATCAAACGAGTTCTTTAAACATTGCAAAACTTCTTACCAACATTTTTAATGGAACTTTTCTCACTTCTGAAAGGTCTGTAAAACAATGGCCTTTTGTTGTTTTTTTAGCACTAATTGGCATGTTCTATATAGCAAACAGTTATGTGGCAGAAAAAAAAGTTAGAAAAATAGAGCAACTATCCAAAGAGCTAAAAGACTTGCACAGCCAATACATAACCTCAAAAGCAGAAATAATGTTTTATACAAAACAAAGCGAAATTGCTAAGCTGTCAGAAAAATATGGAATGATTGAAACCAAAGAAGCACCGCACAAAATATTAATGAAATAATTGAAAAAAGAAATTAAAAATACAGATAAAGATATCCAAAAAGATATTAGAATAAGGGCAAGAGTTGTCTATGCCATTGTTTTTGTATTTGCCATTTCTATATTTTCTAGAATTCTATTTCTTCAATTGGTTGAAGGTGATTTTTGGAAAGAAAAATTAAAAAAACAAAACACCGAAATAATAACCATTGAAGCAGCAAGAGGAAACATTTTTTCTTGCGATGGAAGTTTAATGGCAACTTCTATTCCCGTTTTTGAATTGAGATTTGAGGTTGCAAGTATTAATATTTCTGATGAACTATTTAATTCAAAAATTGATTCGTTGGCAATTTGCTTAAGCTCTTTTTTTAAAAAGAAAACAATAAAACAATACAAGAGAGATTTAATTAGAGCCAGAAGAAATAACTCTCATTCATTTTTAATTGCCAAGGAAGTAAACTTCAATGAACTAAGAGAAATAAAAAAATTCCCAATTTTTAGGCTTGGAAAATACAAAGGTGGATTTTTAACGCTGCAAAAAAACAAAAGGATAAGACCCTTTAAAAATCTTGCACTAAGAACTTTGGGTTATGATAGAATATCTAAAAACCCAGTTGGAATAGAAGGTTCTTTTGATAATGATTTAAAAGGAATTGGTGGAGAAAGACTCGTTCAGAAAATATCTAAAAATGTGTCTATTCCTGTAAACGATGAAAACGAAATTGAGCCAAAAGATGGAAACGATATCGTTACCACTATTGACATAAAAATTCAGGACGTTGCTCACAAAGCTCTAGAAAAACAACTCATTGCTGAGCATGCCGATCACGGTTGTTTAATTTTGATGGAAGTAAAAACCGGAGAAGTAAAAGCCATTGTAAACCTCTCTAAAATTGATTCTACACAATACGAAGAAATTAAAAACTATGCCATTGGAGAATCTACCGAGCCGGGTTCTACATTTAAATTAGCTTCGCTGCTTGTTGCACTAGACGACAAAGTTTCTACTTTGGATGAAATGGTTGAAACAGGCGATGGCACTTACAACTACAGAGGTTTAATAATTAAAGATTCGCACGACGGAGGCTCAGGAAAGATTAGTTTGCAAAGAGTTTTTGAAGAATCGTCTAATGTTGGAACTGCAAAAATTATTACAAGACATTACGAAAAAAATCCACAAAAATTTATTGATGGCTTAAATAGAATTGGCATTACAAGAAAATTAAACTTAGACATTCCGGGCGAAAAAAAACCCTACATAAAAAATACCAAAGACCCTCTGTGGAGCGATTTTTCTTTACCCGAGATGAGTATTGGATACGAAGAACAATTAGCTCCCATTCAAATATTAACCTTTTACAATGCTGTGGCCAACAATGGCAAAATGATGAAACCGCAATTTATTAGGGAGATAAAATCAAAAGGTAGTGTTGTAAAAAAGTTTGAGCCGGTAGTGCTTCAAGAAAAAATTGCTGCCGAAGAATCCATACAAATGGTTAAAAAAATGTTAGAAGCTGTTGTTGAACATGGAACTGCAACCAACTTAAGAAATTCTTACTACAAAATAGCTGCTAAAACAGGAACTGCTCAAATTGCACAAGACAATAAAGGATACAAAAACAACAAAGGAAAAAAAAGTTATCAAGCCAGTTTGTGCGGTTACTTTCCTACTATAAATCCTTTATATTCTATGATAATCGTGGTTACTAATCCATCTAAAAGAGCTTATTACGGGAACGAAGTAGCCGGTCCTGTATTTAGAGAAGTAGCAGATAAAGTTTATTCTACATCCACAGAAATGCACCAATTAATAAGTGTAGATACTAATAAAGTATTAAGCAGAATTCCATTTCTTAAAAATGGCTCAAATGACGATATAAATATTATTGCCAAAGCATTAGCAGTTCCTTTAACTGGAGCTATAGAAACTGAATGGGTATATGCCCAAGAAAATCAAAAATCAATCTCGCTTAATGCTCTGCCGGAGGTAGCTAAAGGATTGCCAAATGTAATTGGCATGGGATTAAAGGACGCAATTAGCATTTTAGAAAACAACAAATACCATGTTATAGTAAATGGAAAGGGAAAAGTAAAAAAAATGTATTTACAGCAACTACAGAATACAAAAAAACCAAGTGTAAAAATTGAACTAGGATAAGATGAAACTATTAAGCGATCTATTATACAAAGTACGTTTAGAAAAAGTGTCTGGCAACACTCATTTAGCCATTTCTGAAATTGAATTTGATTCAAGAAAAATTGTAAACTTTGGATGTTTTGTAGCTATTAAAGGAACTGAGTCTGATGGACACTTGTTTATTTCTAAAGCAATTGAGAACGGAGCAATAGCTGTTATTTGCGAAACTTTTCCGGAAAAAATTAATGAAAATATTACCTATGTAAAAGTTAAAGACAGCTCTTCTGCCTTAGCAATAATGGCATGCAACTTTTACGATGATCCTTCCAGAAAAATAAAATTAATTGGTATTACCGGTACCAATGGCAAAACAACAACTGCCACCCTACTCTATCAATTATTTATAAGTCTCGGCAAAAAATGTGGTTTAATTTCAACCGTTAGAAATTACATCAACACCCAAGAAATAAAAGCCACTCACACCACGCCTGATAGTTTAAGCCTTAATAAATTATTAGCAGAAATGGCGGAGAATGGCTGCACCTATTGTTTTATGGAAGTAAGTTCTCATGCAGTTGTACAAAAAAGAACAGAAGGTTTGCACTTTACTGGAGGTGGTTTTACAAACATAACTCATGATCATTTAGACTATCACAAAACTTTCGAAAATTATTTAGGTGCAAAAAAAGAATTTTTTGATGTACTTCCTTCGTCTGCATTTGCCCTTTCTAATAAGGACGATAGAAACGGACAAGTAATGTTGCAGAATACAAAAGCCGAAAAAAAATATTACTCACTCACTAGCATTGCCGATTTCAAAGGAAAAGTAATCGAAAGTTCTTTCAGTGGTTTATTAATGAACATAGATAACATAGAAGTATGGTTAAAACTCATTGGAAATTTTAACGCAAACAACATTATGCTTATTTATGGCATTGCAATGCTTTTGGGAGAAAACAATACAAATGTTTTAACTGCCTTAAGCAACTTAAATCCTGTTGATGGTAGATTCCAATTTCTTAAATCAGATTCCGGAACTACAGGTATTGTAGATTATGCACATACACCCGATGCATTGCAAAATGTATTAAACACAATAAGACAAATCTCCGGAGGAAAAGAAAAAGTAATAACGGTAGTAGGTTGTGGTGGAGACAGAGACAAGTCAAAAAGACCATTAATGGCCAATATTGCTTGCTCCATGAGCGACAAAGTAATACTAACATCAGACAATCCAAGATCCGAAGAACCTGTGGAAATTTTAAATGAAATGCAAAAAGGGATTGACGCAGTTTCTTTAAAAAAAGCCCTAATAATTGCCGACAGAAGAGAGGCTATAAAAACAGCGTGTATGCTGGCGCAAAGCGGAGATATTATTTTGGTTGCAGGAAAAGGTCATGAAAAATACCAGGAAATAAAAGGAGAAAAATTTCCATTTGACGACTTAGAAGAAATTAAAAATGCTTTTAAAAATATAAACTAAAAGATATGTTATATTATTTATTTGACTATTTACATACAAATTTTGATCTACCGGGCTCTGGGGTTTTTCAATACATTTCTTTTAGAGCAGCTATGGCATTAATTTTTTCTTTGATTATATCATTGTTGTTTGGCAAACGTATAATTTCTTACCTGCAAAAAAAACAGGTTGGAGAAACCGTTAGAGATTTAGGCTTAGAAGGACAAATTTCTAAGCAAGGCACTCCAACAATGGGAGGTTTAATAATTCTTGCAGCCATACTTATTCCAACACTACTGTTTGCCAAAATAAACAATTCATACATTATTTTAATGCTTGTATCCACTGTTTGGCTGGGAATAATTGGATTTATCGACGATTACATAAAAGTATTTAAAAAAGACAAACAAGGATTAAAAGGAATTTTTAAAGTAATTGGGCAAGTTGGATTGGGCTTGCTGGTTGGAGGAATTTTATACTTCAATCCAAACATTGTTATTAAGGAAAAGATTATAAATGCAACAGAAATTTCTTTCGACGAAGGCGAACTTTTTACCAAAGATGTAAAATCTGATAACTTGCCTAAGTACAAATTAGAAACAGAAAAATCTACCAAAACAACAATCCCTTTTGTAAAAAACAATGAATTTGATTATGCAAAATTAATTTCGTGGCTTGGCGATGATTATGCCAAATATGCCTGGTTAATTTTTATTCCCATTGTAATTTTTATTGTAACAGCTGTTTCTAACGGAGCTAACATGACCGATGGATTAGATGGATTGGCAACAGGAACATCGGCAATTATTGGTGCCACTTTAGCAATTTTTGCCTATGTATCGGGCAATACAATTTTTGCACACTACCTAAACATTATGTACATACCAAACGCAGGCGAACTCGTGGTTTACATCATGGCATTTGTTGGTGCTTGCGTGGGTTTTATGTGGTACAATTCATACCCCGCACAAGTATTTATGGGAGACACCGGCAGTTTATCTCTGGGAGGAATTATTGCAGTTTTTGCACTAGCAATTAGAAAAGAATTATTGATTCCTATTTTATGTGGAGTTTTTTTAATAGAGAACTTATCTGTTGTAATGCAAGTAGCCTATTTTAAAAGAATGAAGAAAAAATTTGGTTTAGAACATGCCAAACAAAACAGACTTTTTAAAATGGCACCGCTGCATCATCACTACCAAAAATCTGGATACCATGAAGCAAAAATAGTAACAAGATTTTGGATTGTAAGTGTAATGCTTGCCGTAATTTCTATTGTAACACTTAAGCTCAGATAATAAAGATGAACAAACAAAAAGTAGTCATTTTAGGAGGAGGAGAAAGTGGAACGGGCTCTGCTATTTTAGCTAAGACCAAAGGATATGACGTATTTTTAAGTGACGCGGGAAGCATTAAAGAAAATTACAAAAAAGAACTTTTAGAAAACGAAATTCAGTTTGAAGAAGGCAAACACTCACAAGACATTATTCTTTCTGCAAGCCTTGTAATAAAAAGCCCGGGTATTCCTGATAAAAATCCACTACTACTAAAAATAAAAGAAAATGGAATTGCAATAATTTCTGAAATAGAATTTGCAGCACAATTTACTACTGCTAAAATTATTGGAATTACCGGAACTAATGGAAAAACCACCACAACATCTCTTGTTTATCATATATTAAAAAAAGCAGGATTAAATGTTGGTTTGGGCGGAAACATTGGAAAAAGTTTTGCACGACAAGTAGCAGAAAGTAACCACGATTACTATGTTTTAGAATTAAGCAGCTTTCAGCTGGACGGCATGTTTAATGCAAGAATACACATTGCTATTTTATGCAACATAACGCCTGATCATTTAGACAGGTACGACTACAAACTAGAAAATTACATTGACTCCAAATTTCGCATTACTCAAAATCAAACTGCCCAAGATTATTTTATTTATTGCATTGACGATGAAATTACAACTTCTTGGATGGCAAAAGTTAAAGGCCAAGCCATACAAATTCCAATAAGTATAAAAAAAGAGCTAAGCCAAGGAGCTTACTTAAAAGATAAAACCATCCATTTTAATATAACCCAAAACCCATTTACCATGTCAATTGACGATTTAGCATTACAAGGCAAGCACAATGCCTACAACTCTATGGCCGCAGGAATATCGGCAAGAGTTCTGGAAATTCGTAAAGAAATAATTAGAGAAAGTCTTTCCGATTTCGAAAATATTGAGCACCGTTTAGAATTTGTTGCTAAAATTAATGGAATAGATTTCATTAACGACAGCAAAGCTACTAACGTAAATTCTACCTGGTATGCCTTAGAAAGCATGCAATCTCCAACAGTTTGGATTGTTGGTGGTCAGGACAAAGGCAACGATTACGACATGCTTTTAGATTTAGTGAAAGAAAAAGTAAAAGCTATTGTTTGCCTTGGTGTAGATAATTCCAAAATTATTAGTGCATTTAGCAAAGCAATTCCAAACATAGTAGAAGCACAAACTGCTGATGCTGCTGTGCAAGCCGCCTATAGAATTGCTAAAAAAGGCGAAACTGTTTTACTTTCACCAGCATGTGCAAGTTTTGATTTATTCGAAAATTACGAAGACAGAGGAAGACAATTTAAACACGCCGTTCGAAGACTATAATTTATAAATTATGGACAAGAAAATAGAAAAATCTAAATCTCTTAAAGAAAACTTTCTCACAAAAAGAAAAGATATTCTTAAAAGTTATTTTGAATCTGAAAAAAATAACGAACACCAGTTAGAAAATCTTGGCGAAATAAATGGAGTTGTTTTTATTAACGATTCACATAGCGTTGATATAGATAAAACATGGTATTCTTTAGAAAAAACAGAAGCACCAATAATTTGGATTGCAGGGGGTGTAAATAAATCTAATGATTATTCTATTTTAAAAGGAATTGTAAAAGAAAAAGTAAAAATGATTGTTTGCTTGGGCAACGACGACATTAATATTGTAAACGGTTTGCACAAGTACGCACAACTAATTATTAATGCAATTAACATAAATGATGCAGTTAAAACTGCTGTAAAATTTGCTGCTCAAGGCGATGTTGTTTTGTTTTCGCCGGCTTGCCCCAGCTATGATAAATTTGAAAACTATCAAGAAAGAGGGAGAGCTTTTAAGGCCGAAGTAGAAAAACTTAAATGGGGAGGTTTATAATTTTTTTAATAAATGGACTTTTTTAAAAATAATATTCACGGCGATAAAGTAATTTGGGCAGCAGTAGTAATACTCACTTTACTTTCTACTCTTGTTGTATATTCCTCAACAAGTGCCTTGGCATTAAAATACCAGGGTGGCAATACCGAATATTATTTACTTAAGCACGTGTTTACCTTAGCTTTTGGGTTATTGCTAATGGTGGGTACGCACAAAATAAAATTTCACCTATTCTCAAGATTTTCTCAAATAGCATTTTTCTTTGCCATTCCTCTTTTACTCTATACCTTAGTTAAAGGGCCCGATATAAACTCTGCCAGCAGATGGATACAACTTCCTGTTATTAATTTAACCTTTCAAACTTCCGACTTTGCAAAGCTTGCCATTATAGCTTTTACGGCAAGGCAACTAGCAAAAAAGCAAAATCTATTAGACAATTTTAAAGAAGGTTTTTTACAAATTGTTTGGCCAGTAGTATTGATTTGCGTTTTAATTTTACCGGCAAATTTTTCTACTGCGGCTGTTTTATTTAGCACTTGCTTCAT
Organism: uncultured Bacteroidota bacterium; assembly: GCA_903842515.1. Lineage (GTDB taxonomy): Bacteria > Bacteroidota > Bacteroidia > UBA4408 > UBA4408 > CAIMMJ01. Next base: position 23,024 of record CAIMMJ010000132.1, read on the forward strand.
TACAATGTTTTGCGGAAGAGTTCCATTCAAATTTTTATTAGGCCTGGTTGGAATTGGAATTGTAGGTATCTTAATTATTCTTTTGGTAGGAAATTTTGCACCTAAAGTTTTTCCTCGTTTTGGAACTTGGGTAAAAAGAATAGAGAATTTTTCTGGAAAAGAAGCGCCAAACTCAAAAGGCAGTTTCCAGCCCGATCAAGCAAAAATAGCTATTGCTACCGGCGGAGTTTTGGGCAAAGGACCCGGTAAAAGCATCCAGCGAAATCAGCTTCCTCACCCCTATTCCGATTTTATTTACGCAATTATTATTGAAGAATACGGCTCCACTTTTGGACTATTTATTATTTTACTGTACCTCATTATCTTATTTAGAGGGCTAAGAATTTCAAATAAATGCAACAATACATTTGGCTCTCTTCTATCATTTGGCCTCTCGTTTGGACTGGTATTTCAGGCCATGGTAAACATGGCAGTTGCAGTTAATCTTTTTCCTGTAACGGGTCAACCCTTGCCGATGCTGAGCATGGGAGGAACTTCTATTTGGTTTACTTCTATTTCTTTGGGCATCATTTTAAGTGTTAGCAGAGAGCTTGAAAAAGAAGAGAAGTCTGCAGAAAACAACAACAGCACGGAGGGCTTAGTATATGCTTAAAGCCATTATTAGCGGCGGTGGCACCGGAGGACATATTTTTCCTGCACTTGCCATTGCAGATAAAATAAAAGAAAAATACCCCAATGCAGAAATAATTTTTGTGGGAGCTAAAGGGAAAATGGAAATGGAAAAAGTTCCTGCTGCCGGCTACAAAATTATAGGACTAGAAATAGCAGGGTTTCAAAGAAACTCTATGCTAAAAAATTTATTTCTTCCTTTTAAGATCATTAAAAGTATACTAACGTCCATCTCTATTATTAATAACTACAAACCTAGCTTTGTTATTGGTGTTGGCGGATATGCCAGTGGTCCACTGCTATTTGCAGCTCAGCTAAAAGGGATTCCTACATTTATTCAGGAGCAAAATTCTTTCCCGGGAATTACAAATAAGCTTCTTTCAAAAAAGGTTAAAAAAATTTGTGTAGCCTACCCAAACCTGGATAAATTTTTTCCGGCCAGCAAAATAGTTCTTACAGGAAATCCAATCCGCAAAGACATTTTAAATTTAAAGTCAAAAAAAGAGATCGCTATTTCGCACTTTAAGCTTAACCCTAATTTATTTACGGTATTTATTACAGGTGGCAGCTTAGGCGCAAGAAATATAAACTTGGCTGTAAAAAATAATATTCAAGCCTTATCAAAAATGCCAATAGAAATAATTTGGCAAACTGGTAAATTATTTTTTGAAGAAGCAAAAGAAACCGTCTTAAAAAATGAAGTAAAAAATATTTTTGTTTATGAGTTTGTAAAAGAAATGGATTTAGCCTACTCAGCCGCTAAACTGGTAATTTCAAGAGCAGGTGCAGGAGCTATTTCTGAATTATCTGTTGCAAACAAATGCTGTGTATTAGTTCCTCTGCCATCGGCAGCAGAGGATCACCAAACACAAAATGCAAAATCTCTTTCTAGCAAAAATGCAGCTATACTTATTTCTAACGATAATATTTTAACCGAGATAACAACTGTTATTCAAAAACTAATGAACAACAATAATCTGGTTTTAGAAATGGAAAAAAACATTGCAGAATTTGCAAAACCCAACGCAGCCGAAGAAATAGTAAACGTAATTACTAATGAACTAAAAATTGGATAAGAACATAAAAAATATTTTCTTTTTAGGTATTGGTGGAATTGGAATGTCTGCTTTGGCCAAATATTTTCATGCAAAAGGTTATATAGTTTCTGGATACGATAAAACCAGCACTCCTCTCACAAAATCTTTGGAGCAACAAGGAATAAAAATTCATTATAACGATACTGAGAATAATATTCCTAACGAAATAAAAAACAATTCGCTCCAAAGTCTAATTGTAATTACACCTGCAATCCCTAAAGAAAGTATAGAGCTAAACTTTTTTTTACAGAATAATTATACCGTTATAAAAAGAGCTGCCATCTTAGGTGAAATTACAAAAGGTGCAAACACAATTGCAGTAGCAGGAACACATGGAAAAACTACAACCTCTACTCTTGTTGCACACCTTATGAAGGAAGGAGAAGTGGATTGCAGCGCTTTTTTGGGAGGCATCTCCTCTAACTTCAATTCTAATTTACTTATTGGCAAAGACAACTGCGTGGTAGTGGAGGCCGACGAATACGACAGGTCGTTTTTAACGTTATCGCCAAACACTGCTATTGTAACTTCTGTTGATCCGGATCATTTAGACATATACCATGAACACAAAAACTTAAAAGAATCGTTTGAATTATTCACAGAAAAAATTCTTGCAAACGGAAATTTAATAGTTAAGCTAAACCTGGATTTTACAACACGAGAAAATAATTCAGTAAAAAAATACACCTACAGCATCAGTGGAAAATCAGATTTTTTTGCAAGCGACATCCAATTAAAAAATGGATTATATTTTTTTACGCTAAATACACCTTCCGGAAAAATTGAAAATCTGGAGTTAGGAATGGCAGGTTTGCACAACTTAGAAAATGCTATCGCTGCTTCTGCAGCGGCCCTTTTAAATGGCATTTCTGGAGAGAATCTAAAAATTGGTTTAAAAACATTTAGTGGAGTAAAAAGAAGATTTGAATACATTTTTAGAAATGAAAAACTAGTATACTTAGACGATTACGCTCACCATCCCCAAGAATTATTAAAATGTATAGAATCTGTAAAAACAATTTTTCCGAACAAAAAAATAACCGGAATTTTTCAGCCTCATTTATTTTCTAGAACAAGAGATTTTATGGATGATTTTGCCAAGTCATTGTCCTTGTTAGACAAATGTATTCTACTTGATATTTATCCGGCTAGAGAAATTCCTATTCCAGGCATAACTTCAGATTTGTTGTTAGCTAAAATAACCTCTCCGGTAAAAGAGAAAATGTATTTAAACACCATTGTAAATGAGCTTAATTTTTTAGATGCAGAAGTTTTACTTACTCTTGGTGCAGGAGATATAGATACAATAGTTGAACCAATAAAACAGGAATTAATTAATTATTTTAAAAATTGAAAAAGAAAATTTTAAAAATATCTTCTTGGGTTTTAGTGCTAAGTGTATGCATTTTGCTTTGGTCTTTTTCTAATTCCGAACAAACTAAAGTAACGTGCAAGCAAGCAATAGTAAGCGTGGATATTAACGATGAAAATTTTTTCTTAAGCTCTAAAGATATCATTCAAGCCATTAATAATTCCGGAGATTCAATAATTGGACAAACAATGGATGAATTAAATGTGAATAACTACGAAAACTTAATTAATCAAATACCGGAAGTAGAAAATAGTGAAGTATACAAAACACTTAATGGTGAAATTTACTTTAATGTAAAACAACGAAAACCCATTGCCAGAATTATAAATTACAAAAACGAAGGTTTCTATATAGATGACAAGGGAAAACTTATGCCTCTGTCAGAAAACTTTACTTCTAGAGTTCTTGTAGTAACCGGAAATTTTCATCATTCTTATGCAGGAAATAATTATAGAAACTTAAAAAAAGACATGGCCGATTCTTCTGAATTAGACATGGAAAAAGATTTGCTTTACAGTATTTTCAGGCTTGCAAATTTCATCAATAAAAATGAGTTTTGGAAAGCTCAGGTAGAACAACTAAATATTGAAAACAATATTTTTCAAATCATTCCAAAGGCCGGCGACCACATAATTATTTTTGGTGATGCAAACAACACCGAAAAAAAATTTAAAAAGCTTTTTAACCTCTATCAGCAAGGACTTCCTAAAGTTGGTTGGAACAAATACGAGTCTTTGGACCTCCGTTACGAAGGACAAATAATTGCTAAAAGAAAACAAGAATTTATTAAACAAATAAAACAACGATAATAATACTCTATAACTATGGAAAAAAATAAAAATATAGTAGTTGGTTTAGATATTGGAACAACAAAAATTGCTGTTCTAGTTGGTAAAAAAAATGAACATGGAAAGCTGGAAATTCTTGGAATGGGAAAATCAGAATCCATGGGTGTTAGAAAGGGAATGGTCATGAACATCGACCAAACAGTTCAATCCATAAAAGAGGCAGTAGAAATGGCTTCTAACATTTCTGGTGTTGACATAAAAAAAGTTCATGTAGGTATTGCTGGTCAGCACATAAGAAGTATGCAACACCGAGGACTTAAAACACGTCAATCAACAGAAGAAGAAATAAGTCAAAAAGACGTGGATGAACTTATTGAAGACATGTACAAATTGGTGATGCAACCAGGTGAGGAAATAATTCATGTGCTGCCACAAGAATTTATTGTAGACAATGAACAAGGTATAAAAGATGCTGTGGGAATGGCTGGTGTAAGGCTAGAAGCAAACTTTCATATCATCACCGGACAAGTTGCGGCAATAAATAATTTAATACGTTGTGTGCAAAAAGCAGGCTTAGAAGTACAAGATATTTTCTTGGAACCAATTGCTTCATCGGCAGCAGTGCTCAGCGAAGACGAAAAAGAAGCTGGTGTTGCTCTTATAGATATTGGCGGTGGAACAACAGATGTTGCAATATTTTACGAAGGAATTATCAGACACACTGCCGTTATTCCGTTTGGTGGAAATGTAGTAACCGAGGATATTAAAATGGGTTGCAGCATCATTAAATCCCAAGCAGAATTGCTAAAAACAAAATTTGGCTCTGCAGTAGCAAGCGAAAATCAAGAAAACGAAATTGTATCAATTCCAGGATTAAGAGGAAGAGAACCCAAAGAAATTTCTCTTAAAAATCTTGCCAGTATTATTGAAGCCAGAATGGAAGAAATTCTTCATCATGTGATGTATGAAATTAAAAACTCTGGATTTCAAAAAAAATTAGGTGCCGGAATTGTTATTACTGGCGGTGGCTCTCAATTAAAACATATATCGCAACTTACAGAGTTTGTAACAGGTATGGTTATTAAGCTTGGCTATCCTACCGAGCACTTAGCCCAGAGTGCCGAGGAAATTAAAAAACCCATGTATTCTACAGGTATTGGCCTAGTTTTATTGGGCTTTGAAGAATTGCAGAAAAAGGCACTTTCTAATCCTGATTTACAAATTAAAGAAGAAATAAAAGAAGTAAGTGCAGATACTGTTCAAGAAGAAACAACAACCAATAATCAAGTAGAAGTACCGGAAAGAGCAGAAAGTGCGGGGTTTTGGGAACGTTTTAAAAAATGGTTTAGCGACGACATCAAAGAATAATTTACAAAATTCACAATTAAAGGTTGAAAAGTTTGAGCCCTATCAAAAATATTTAATAATAAATTAAAGTAACATCACATTCTGAAATCTATAGACAGAAATTAAACAATCAAAAATATGGAAAATCAATTATTGTCATTTGACATAAACAACGAAAACACCAACATTATCAAAGTAGTAGGCGTTGGTGGAGGTGGAAACAATGCAGTTAATCACATGTATCGTCAAGGCGTTAAGGGTGTTGATTTTATTGTTTGCAATACCGATTCTCAAGCATTGGAGAACTCTCCGGTTCCTACAAAAATTCAAATGGGTTCTACACTTACGCAAGGAAGAGGTGCTGGATCAATTCCCGAAGTAGGAAAAAATGCAGCAATTGAGAACATTATTGAGATGAAAGAAATTTTTTCTCAAAATACAAAAATGGCTTTTATTACTGCCGGAATGGGTGGTGGAACAGGCACTGGAGGAGCACCTGTAATTGCTGCGGCAGCTAAAGAATTAGGAATTCTAACTGTTGGCATTGTTACCTTGCCATTTAACTTTGAAGGAAAGAAAAGAAAACTTCAGGCAGATTATGGAATTGAAGAACTAAAGAAAAATGTAGATACTTTAATTATTATCTGCAACGATAAATTAAGAGAAATTTATGGCAATCTTAAATTAACAGAAGCCTTTGGACATGCCGACGACGTTGTTACAACTGCCGCAAAAGGAATCTCTGATATTATTACTACAACATTACACATCAATACAGATTTTGCAGATATAGAAACTGTGCTCAGAGAAAGTGGCGTTGCTATTATGGGAAGTGGCTCTGCAAAAGGAGAAAATAGAGCTCAAAATGCAATTGAATCTGCATTAAATTCTCCTTTATTAAACGACAACGACATTACTGGGGCAAGATATGTTTTGCTAAACGTTACGTGTGGAGATCCAGAAATAACCATGGATGAGTTAAGCGAAATTACAGATTACGTTCAGGCTGCAGCAGGGCAAAGTGCAGATATTATACACGGTTACGGAATTGATCCAACATTGGGCGACGAGGTAAAAGTTACATTAATTGCAACTGGTTTTCAAAACAAGCAAAACCTTGGTTTAGGATTAGAAAGTAATGCAAAACAAAACAGAAATGTTGTTCCCTTAATTGATGAAAAACCGGCACAAGAAATTATTCAAACTTTTATTCCACCAGTTGAAGTAAAAGTAGAGCCTACAAAAATCATCAGAAATTTAGATGAAGTTGTTCAAGAAGAAATTTCTGAAACAAGCTTTGAATCTAAGGTAGAAAGCAGCCAAGAATCATTCATACAAGATAACCAAGAACAAGAAAATCAGTTAAAAGTAGAATTCGAAATAAATCTGCTCTCTGCTTATTCTGAGTCATTAGAACCTGTTTTAAAATCTGAAATTGTTTCGTCAACAAACATTCATTCAGAAAGTGCAACTGATAGCAATGATGCAGATAAAATTGCAAACGAAAGAGTAAATAAATTAAGACAATTTAATTACCGTCAAAAATTACAACAAGGTCAAATTAGCGAACTAGAGAGCATTCCAGCATATGTAAGAAAAAACCTTAACCTTGATGAAGTAGCACATTCTTCAGAGACTAATATTTCTAAATTTACTTTAGGAGAAGGCGAAGATGGCAAAGGTGAGTTAAGACAAAACAATTCATTTCTACACGACAACGTAGACTAAATTTAAGTTTACATTTCTACAACACTAAGCCCGAAAGAAATTTTGGGCTTTTTGTTTTTTTTTAAATTATTCAACACTAAATAATAGCCCCCCTTCAATTCTCGTAAACTCAATGAAATTAGTTGACTTGGATGAAGATATACGATTTTAATCTACCGTTTTTCTGTTCAAATTATTAAAAACATGGTGTTTTTCCGGAACGTTTTACGGCATCATTTTATCTGTTTATTTTTATGCAGCAAAATGCGGGGTACCCAAAGGGAAGTTCCCGACTTTAGGAGGGAAATCACCCTTTGGGTCGCAATTTTGCAAGTAAAAATAATTCCGACGTCCGCCGCGGCGGAGGAGGAAAAGATAAAATGGAGCCTTGTTCGCCGCGGCGAATTTCTTGTTTACTTCTTTGTTTCAAGACAAAGAAGTGAATGGGTTTGGGCAAAGCCCAATTGAAAAAATTACAAAACGACTTTTTGAGGCTCAACTAAATAGACAACAAACATTGTTGTTTTTAAAAACTAAGGTGAAGTAAATTATCATCCTCACAAAAAAATTTCATAGGAAGTAAAAATCTCAGTTTCATTTTATACATTTGTTGATAGAGTTATTAAACTTAAACAACTATCTAACCAAGCAATCTAATCAGTAAAATAAAAAATTTTGACACTGGATCTGCACAATAAAAAATGGCATGTTTTAGTTACTCATCCCAGAGCTGCAAAGAAAGTTGGAATGAGATTGTCTGAAGTTGAAATTGAAAATTTTGTACCTCTACAAAAACAGCTCAGGCAGTGGCACGATAGAAAAAAATGGGTAGATGTTCCACTTTTTAGTTATTATATTTTTGTTTACATAAGCACTAAAAAAAGACACGAAGTATTTCAGATAATGGGGATAACAAAATTTCTTTCAATAGATGGTAAATTAAGCACAATTCCTACAGAGGAAATAGAAAGAATAAAGAGACTTTGCTCTTATGCAGGCAAAGTTAAAGTAGAACAAGGAATATTAAATATTGGCGACGAAGTTGATATTATGGAAGGACATTTTATTGGACTGCGGGGTCAAGTAATAAATTCCAACGACAATAAAAAAATTAGAATTTCAATTCCCTCATTAAATTGTTCTGCAACAGTTTTGCTCGACAAAAATAATGTTCAAAAAATATTTGTTTAAAGATAAAAAAATTATACATTTGAATTTCCAATCTCTTGTTAGTTATTGTTACTGACCAAGGCGAAGCCATAAAAAATCATTTCATCTATCTATAAATGAAAACAGAACTTGCTAAAAGCATTAATGAATTTTTGTTTGAGTATTTGTGTGGCACAGCCAAAACAAAGGCACAATAATTACTTGAAAAAACAAAAATAATTTTCCAGACAATAAAGTTAAATGGATATAAAAGCCAACATAATAAAGCATAAAAACGAGAGTCGTATTGCGGTTCAATTTCCAATAAACAATGAACTCAATCAAAGATTTAAAATGCTTGATGGTGCAAAGTGGAGCAGAACATTAAAGGTTTGGCATTTGCCTGATAATCTAGAAAACAGAATAAAATTTCACATTCCCGAAACAGAACAAAAAACTATAAATCCTAACAACAAAATAATTCTTTCGCAACCAGTAGATGTTCAGTTGGCAGAACACATTACAAAGTTCAAAAGATGGTTATTAAGCAGGCGATACAGTCCAAACACAATAAAAACATACAGTGAAGCATTGGCAGTTTTTCTAAATTATTACAAAGAAAAATCAGTTAACGAAATAACAAATAACGATATTATTGCATTTAACAATGATTATATCATCGCAAAAAAGTTATCATCTACTTATCAAAATCAGATGGTTAATGCCATTAAATTATTTTATTCAAAAATTCAAGACACCAAAATAAATGTACAATTAATTCACAGGCCAAAGATTGCAAAAGTTCTTCCAAATGTTTTAAGTAAAGAAGAGGTAAAGGAATTATTGGAGAAGCCAACAAATTTAAAGCACAAAGCCATGTTGTGTTTAATATACAGTTGCGGATTAAGGAGTGGCGAATTATTGAGTTTAAGGATGGAGGATGTTGATTCAAAAAGAAATTTATTACTAGTAAAATTAGGCAAAGGAATGAAAGACAGAATAGTTCCTTTGAGTCCAAGAATACTTGATATTTTGCGTGAATATTACAAAGCATACAAGCCGCAGAAATATTTATTTGAAGGGCAGATTAAGGGTGAGCGGTATGATGAGAGAAGTTTACAAAAAGTATTAAAATTTTCTTTAGCCAAAACAAAAATAAAAAAGCCGGTTACATTGCATTGGCTCAGACACAGTTTTGCAACCCATCTTCTTGAAGGTGGAACAGACCTAAGATTTATTCAAGAAATATTAGGACACAGTAGCAGCAGAACAACAGAAATTTATACACATGTGAGCACAAAAAGCATTCAAAAAATTATTTCACCATTCGACACACTCTAAAAAATTATTTTGGCACTTTATCTTGAGGCTAAATTATCTGTTAAAGTTCAGGTTGCTTAACTAAATTAAAGTCCTACATTATACTATTGCCCACTTAATAGCAATTAAAAAACTAACAGACAGTTTCTTGGATGGGGTCTTCAAAAACCTTTTAATAATAAATGAATCAAATTGCGAAACGAAAAACCTACGACACAAGAGTAAAATATTTGGTACAACGTGGATTACTTCCTGATATTTACCGCAAACAAATTCATCGCAGTTTACTTAGCAAATGGAAACGCGAAGCACCCGACAAATATTATGGATATGAACTAAACGATGACATTGAAGAACTTTACGAACTAATGAAAAAAGTTTCTGAAGATATTACTTTACAAAAAGCATTAAAACAATTTTACCGCATAAACAAAACACTAAAAGACATCATTGGAAATGGACAAGAGTACATTAGCAAACTTAAAGAAAACAAGTATAAAGTAGTTGATTCAATTCAAAGATGTAAGAATACTATTGGAATTCAAAAAGCGATAAAACTATTTGGAATAAGCAGAAGCACTTACAGAACGTGGGCCATGGAATCATTTTTTAAATGCGAAAAATCAGTTACAAAAATGTGTAACAATGCATATCCGCAGCAGCTCACAATTATGGAAGTTCACAAAATGCATCGTATGTTAACAAGCGAAAAATATTTGCATTGGCCAATTGTTTCGGTAGCATACTATGCAATGAAAAAATCATTATTAAAAGCACATCCAAATACTTGGTATAAGTATGCAAAATTGATGCATATAAAGCGGCGACGAAAACGCAAATTTATTCGTAAATACGAAGTAGGAATTAGGGCAACATATCCAAATCAAAAGTGGCATGCCGACATTACTGAAATTAAAACAGCCGATGGAAAAACAGCTTATATTTATTTGGTGGTCGACAACTATTCTAGATACATTACTTCGTGGAGAGTAGCTGATAGAATTTGTGCAAAAATTAGATTAGAAACATTTATCGAAACCATAAACAATGCAAAAATTAAAGAAACAGTAAGCGATGAAATTAAATCTGCATTAATTGTTGATGGAGGATCAGAAAACAACAATAAGCAAGTAGAGAGATTTATTGAAAAATATCCAGTAGAAAAACTTATTGCGTTAAAAGACATAATGAAATCTAACGCACTTGTTGAATCAGTGAACAAACTAATTAAATACGACTATTTATTTCCCAAAAAATTACAAAATCAAATACAGTTAACCAACTACCTTAATAGTTTTGTAATTCCGGACTACAACAACAAACGGCCACATGGTTC
>CAIMMJ010000133.1 GCA_903842515.1 uncultured Bacteroidota bacterium
AAAAACTAAATTTATATTTGAATAAACAATTATAAAAATTCACTATCCGTTCTTTGTTTGCATTATGTGTCATTAAATTATTTTTAGCTGCATTATTCAATTATCTATGGCTTGTTTTCCCCTGTAAATTTGTCCCAACAAAACCCTAAAAACATAAAAACATGAAAACACAAAATTTAAAAATCGCTTTCCTTCTTACAGGAATTTTAATTGTAAACATGGTTTTTTCTAAACCAAAAATTGCAGTTGCAAACATAGATTACAAAGGCAAGGACTCCAACCCAACCTCTCTGGGCAATTATTTAAGAATAGAAATGGCTAAAGTAGATGCTTTTGAAGTAACCGACAGATACGACCAAGAGTATTTGTTAAAAAAGAAAGACTTTACTATTGAAAATTGCTACGGTAAATTGTGCTTGGTAGAAGTTGGAAAAATGCTTGGAGTGGATAAAATGATTAGCGGATCAATAGACACTTATGGCGAAACAATTTTACTTACATTAAATTTAATAGATGTTGCTACTTCTACCACAGAAAAAACCTTTGTTAAGGAATACTTAAACTTACCACAAGAGTTCCCCGGTATTATATCATGTGCGGTAAAAGAAATGAACAGCCTTCCTATGGACATTGAATATTTAAAGCGAGTTACCAAAAAGTTCAATTTAGAAAGCAGCGTTAACAACCCCGAAAAAACAACTTTAAACATGTCCGGACCAAGATTTGGTGTTGCTTTTCTTACAGGAGATGCTGCCAGAGTAATGAGAGCCGGCAAACAAGACGGTGGATTTGACGGTTATCCCTATTTATTTCAATTTGGATATCAGTTTGAAAAACAATATTTGACTCAAGGAAACTTGCAAGCTCTGTTTGAGTTTTTGCCTATGATTAATGGCTTAGACCAAGGTCTATTTATTCCAAGTTTTACAATATTGCACGGATTAAGAAATAATAAAAACGGATTTGAGTTTGCTTTTGGTCCTACCGTAAGATTCGCCAAAGAGGCAGAAGGCTATTTTGATGCAAATAATAATTGGAACATAGGCACTTCTTGGAGCGGTTCTCCAGCAGCCAATCCTTATCCAATAGAAACTAGGCTAGACAGTAGAGGAGATGTAAAACTAGAAGGTGGATTTGTTTTTGCGGTTGGATTTACTGTTAAATCGGGTAACTTAAATATTCCATTAAATACTTTTGTAATGCCCTCAAAAGATGGAGTAAGATTTGGTGCTTCGTTTGGGTTCAATGCCAAAAAGAATTAATTTAAAATAGTATTCATTCTAAAAATAAAAGTCATGAAAACAATTCATAATATTTATAGAAATACTATGCCAGCCATGCTATTTTTATTAACGATAAACTTATTAAGTAGTAAAGTTAATGCTCAAGACATCATTGTTAAAACAAATAAAAATAGAATAGATACACGTGTTTTAATTGCTAATGACAGTTTGGTAAAATGCAAAGGTTTTTTAACCAATTTGGATACAGTTTTTTCTGTGAATGTAAGTGAAATTGCTTTTATACTTTTTGAGAAAGGGAATATTAAATACTATAACAATGAAAGTAACAACTCTGAAGACAGCAAAAAAAATGAAGAAACAAATTCCGAATTTTTCAGAGAAAATAACGTTAAGCCAAAAGGAACAATTAATGAAAGAGATCAGTTAAAGTCTAATGAAAAGTTCTTTCATAATTTTGAGATAGGCTCAGGAATCACTGCCGGAAGATTGTTTAACTCCAACAATGACAATATTTTACCATTTCAAATAAACTTAAGGTACGTACTTAGTTTTAAAAATCCCTCATCCTTAGGATTGGGATTGAATGCTAACTATTCTAATTTAGCTTCTATTGTATATGGTAAAAGGTATTCTGTGCATGGTGTTGGACAAATCTACATCATAAAAAACAAGGAGTATGTATTGTATTTGAATGGAATGGCAGGATTGGCGTATTTTGAAACATACCGCAATTTTTCTCAATATGGTCCACAAGATAGAACTGTACTTCCAAGCATACATTGCGGAATAGGGTTTAAATCTTATTGGTCAGCAACATCGGGCTATTTTATTGAAACCGGAATTGGAGGGCCTTATTTGATAAACGCAGGAGTGTTTTTTTGAGATGTTAATGTTATGTGTGATAAACAAAAACCCTTAGTAAATTTACTGAGGGTTTTTGTTTCAAGGATAAATAGTTTAACCTCAATATGATTATTTATTTCTTTATAAATTTATCTTTAATTAATACGCTGTCATCATTACCTTTTACAATAAAATAATAAACTCCTGCGGAAAGGTTATAAACGTTAATTGAATTGGAGTGCTTATTGCTCAAAACTAATTCGCCTAATGTATTGTAAACATTTATTTCATTAATAGTATTTGCAGCAGTAGAAATATATAGGTTTTCATCAGTTGGATTTGGGAAATAGCTTATATTCCCCTTTTTAATAGAGTTGTTGGAAACAGTTAAATCCTGATTAAACAACAAACTGTATTGATTTCTAATTAATGAAGTATCCATTACAAAAATAGTAAAGGTGGTGTCAGAGTAAAGAGGAATTATATTCTCACTAAAATTATCTTTTAAGAATGCTTGGTTTGCATAATTTTGTATTCCTTCAATTTGTAGTTGTATTGCACCGCTTTGAGCAACTTTAATTTCGATAGGAATTTCACTTGTTTGATTAAAACTATATACTGTATTAATGGCATAAGCCAAACCATTTAATTTACTTGAAACATTTGGTAGATTGGGATTGATACTATACAACTTACTGGCATCAAAATCGTTGTCAAAATTATCTGTTGCCAATTCATTTATTCTAATGATGGTCTCATCAGAATTATTTTCTTGAGTTAATTTTAATTTTATTATTGCATTTGCAGAGCTGGTATTTGAACTTCTAAAAAAAGTAGCACTACCTGCTGACTTCACTTGTTCAGTAGTTGCAATTAATGTTGGGTTTATACTGTTTGCTTTAACCCAGAATCCTTGCGATGAAGTAATTATATTTGTTCCACCATTAACTCCTATTCCTCCTGAGCCAGCAACGTATGTAGCATACTGTTGAATATCGGCATTGTAGATATAAATTGCTCCATTCACACCATTCCTACTCCAATCTGGGCTGTCCCAATCTATTGCAGAAGGGTAAGGATTAGCTATTAAATTCCAGCCATCATTGTCTGGGCTGGCAATTGGTGTTGAGTTGCTATAAGTAATAGGAAAATTAAATGCACCTTTTGAAATTGGCCCTGTTACATCAATTGTTATATTATTTGTATTCACCAGTCCAGTGCCCAAATATACCATATACCCTTTGCCTTGCTCAACAATATTGTTTGCATTTGTTGGTGGCAAATAACCATTTGCACTTGTTCCATTTGCTGATTCATTGTAGGAATAAACAGAAACAAATCCTCCTGCACTACCAGTTGCGCCGGTAAACCCAGACGTAGCAAAATCGTCCATCCATGCACCTATTGTTGAGTTTTGAACCGGATTCCCTAAAAACGCCCACCCGGTTAAACCGCCGGGGGCAAACCGTTCCATAGTTATATTTCCTGAATAATTTGCCTGACTTTCTACTGGAGCAATTCTTGCAGTTGCAGTTGCAGTTGACTGTAGAGTAAAATTTTGTCCGTTATTAGTAAATGTTCCTTTCACTAATTTTAATGTATTTTTTAGATTTGCATTACAATTTAAAGTTGTTCCAATACTTACGTTTTGTTCAAGGTCATAAAAATTAATTAAAGAAGAATTAGTAGAACCAATTGTATGTAATGTAGAACCAATACCGCTACAATCCTGGATCTTTAAGGCACCTAGATTAAATGTGAATGTGCCGTCGTTTATAATATTGCCATACACATCAATAGTAATCGTAGAATTTATTACAACCGACGCACCTGCTTGAACCGTTAAATTATTGCATTCTAAATTTTGAGAAACAATGCAAGTATTAAATGCACTAGAATTGATAACTACATTTTTATTTTTTGAAGGTAATCCATTGCTCCAATTGCCAACTAAGGCAGAGTTGGAACTAATACTTCCCGTCCAATTTGTTGATGAAAAACTTAAGGTGATAGTTATTGAATTAGAACTTACTGGATTTGGATTTGCATTGGGGTTGTTTGAAACTAACACACAAGTTATGATGTCTCCATTTAAAACATCTGTGGCAGTATAGGTTGATGAATTTGCACCAGAAATAGCGACACCGTTTTTTCTCCATTGATAAGATGGTATTGTTCCGCCATTAGTTATAGAAGAGCTAAATACAATTCCATTGCAAGGATTTGATGCATCTTGCGAGATAGAAATAGTTGGTAATAACAGAGGAGTAACAATTACTTGAATTGTGTTTGAAACAGCACTGCAACCGTTTGCATTGGTATGCACCACCGAATAACTACCCGATTGAGTGGCCGATATACTAACACCCGTTTGTCCTCCGGGGCTCCATAAATGTGTTCCAGTTCTATTGGAGGTTAATGTTACACTTCCTCCTTCATTGAAAGTTGTTGGCCCCCCTGCGGAAATGCTTACCGTTAGTGCTGGATTATCTATTTCAGTAATTTCAATTGCAATATTTCCCGTAGAAGCAGCATATCCTTCCGCAACAACAAAATAGGTTGTGTTGGGTGCAACTAAGCGTTTAATTGAAGCTTTATTTCCCGCACAATAAGGCCCATTGTCATCATTAGATACAATAAAAGTTCCTGCAGACGATAACAAATGTATATAAGTGTCAAAATTTGAATTACAAGTAGAAATTCTAATCGAATCGGTACATGGACCTGTGGTAAATCTAAAAAAGATATCAGCAGATGATTGCTGGTTTGTTCCTGTGTATGTGCTAGTGAACCCTGAACCGCTGGCATTTGAAATAGTATTTGTGTAAGGTAAGGTGGCAATAATTGGATTTGTTTGAGAATCTCCAACTCTTGAACTAACGGTTATTGCAAGTACGTTAGAAAACACATCGGGACAGTTGGAAGAAGAAGATTTGGCTCTTAATTGAACGTTTCCTGGATTGGCGTTATACGAAAGTGAAGAAGATGTTGCACCTGAAATATCAGACCAATTTGAGCCTCCATCAATAGACTGTTGCCATTGCACAGAAGTGCCTGTATTTCCTGAAACACTATACGCTCCTGCGGTTCCGGCAGTTAATGTAGATGGGCCAGTAATTGTTCCACCAACAAGAGGCGTTATACAACTTGAAACAGGTTCTATGGTTACGTCATCAATGTTTAAATCATACATATCTGCTGCACTAAATGCTCTAAAACCTATGTAATATATGCCATTTGAGGCAGGAGAAATAATGCTGGTTACCCCTTCTGTGTATGTGGTGGTGGTTATATTAGAATTTGTAAATATGGCTGCTGAGGTCATTCCTGCCGCCGTTGCTGCATTTCCCCATTTCACTTCTAATTTCTCTGGATAAGTTGCAGAACGAACACGGTACCAAAATCGCACCCTGTAGTTTTGACCACCTACTAAATTTAGGGGAGGTGTAAACAGCCAATCATTTGCGGCATTCGTCGCACTGTATGAATAGGTCATTGTGTTTGTTGCAGACCTAGGGTTTATTGTTCCCACATTCCATATAGCACCATCGTTGTTTACATCTGCAATAGACCATCCACAAGGTAAAGCTGAGGATGCATCAAAATTTTGAGTATGAGGAAATGTATTAATTGTTGGGTCTGTAAATACAACTTGCACAGGAGTAGAATTTGTGGTTGTTCCTCCGCAAGTTACTGCACATCTGTACCATCTTGTGCTATTTACGGATGCAGAAAGTGAATAGGACAATGCACCAACAACATTGGTGTATGTTGTATTATTCGGGCTCGATTGCCATTGATATGTTTGCCCTGTACCAAGTGTAATTCCGGATAATGTAAGCACAACATTGCTTGTAACGCAAATGCTACTTGGTGATGCACTTGTTGTTGCTACAGGTGGCGGATTAGTGCATGCAGTTGGATTGGCCAATTGCAGTGCATTAAATGCATTTACCCTTCCATAACCTAAATCTGTGCTCCAAGTGCCATTTGGTTGATTGGCTACACCTGAATTATAGGTGTATCCGCCTACTTTGTCGCACGTAGATTCTATTATTTGCCTAGCTTGTGTTGCCGTTAGCGTTGGATTTAAAGAAAGTATTAAAGCCATTACACCCGCTGCATTTGGTGTTGCAGAAGAAGTACCATTAAAAGTTGCAGCGTAATTGCCAGTACTATAACCAGAGGCTCCACTAATATCGGTGGTATAAATTTTTACACCGGGAGCGGCAATGTCTACGTTTGTGCCAAAATTTGAACCCCAAAAATTTTCTCCGTCACAAGATGCTGGATTTTTTCTTTGGTTACACATACTCATAGCAGCTACTGCAATCACATTTTGAAGTGTAGCAGGATAACTAACCGCTCCATTGTTGTTTCCCGCAGCAAACAAAACAGGGCTTCCAAGTCCGCCTCTTCCTTGCGAAACTGCTCTGCCAATGGGATCATTAATTAATGAAGATGAACCACCTCCGCCCCAAGAGTTACTTAAAACATCTGCAGCACCTTGGTTCCATGCCCAATCTATTGAAGCACCAATCCAGGAGTTTTGGGTTACCCAACTTGCTCCAGAACTATAGGCAATTCTTATGGGTACAATTTTACAATTGTATGCCACCCCTGCCACTCCTAAATTATTATTTCCTACGCCTGCAACAATTCCTGCACAAGCGGTTCCGTGGGCATCGTTCCCCGATGGAGCTCCACCGCTGTTTAATCCGGTACCATCATATCCACCAAGCATGTTTGCCAATAAATCTGGATGCACTAAATCTACTCCTTCATCAATTATTGCAACTTTTATGGAGGAGCTACCTGTGGTAATTCCCCAAGCATTAAATATTTTCATGTCTGCACCTGCTGTACCATTAAACTGTATGGCAGAACCGGTATTATTTAGCGACCATTGGTAGTTTAGAAAGGTGTCGTTGGTATTAAACTTTTTAAGAAACAAGAGAAAATCAGGTTCCGAAAAAGCAAATTTGTTTAACTCTGCAAATTTATTGGCCAGGTCTAAAGCATTTGCTGTAGATGATTTATTAACTGTTATAAAGTACACTAAATTATCATAGGAATATTGCTTTGATATTTTTGCATTGTTTTTTTTCACTTCTTCTAAGAGCAATGGTAAGTCTGATTCGTTTTTAAGTTTAACCGCAAATTGGTTTGTAATTCCTTGCAAGGTACCGTCCTTAAAAACTAAAAAAGGGTTTGCATAAACCACATTTGTTTTTTGATTGAGTTCAAAAAGAATTTTACTAATTTTTTCTTCGGAAATTGCGTCATCAATAAATTCCAACACAGCCACTTTTGGCGAAGGAAGTAACATCTCCTTGTTTAATGATTTTAGTAAGGGAAATTCATTTACAACTGATGATTGCTCTGCAAATGTTAAGTCCTCTGTAAATTTTACGAGTATTTTCTTTTTAGAAACAGTATATTCTATTTTACCATCGGGTGAATAAGAATAAAATCCTTTATCTCCTGCAAATGCGAATGAGGAAAATAGGAAAAGCAACATTAAAAAATGTAAAAAGAAAAAGTAAGATTTTTGGAAGGTTTTTATGTAAAAATGCTTCATTAGAATTTCATTAGAATGACGAAGATACTAAAAATATCAAAATTAAAAGAATTGTTAACAACTGATTACTAAGTAAATAAAATGTAAATCAGAAAGTAATTCTACAAATCCTTAAGTTAAAATTTTCGTTCTTTCCCTTTCTATAAATCCACCCCCAACTAAATCGTTTTCATCGTAAAAAACTGCAGATTGGCCGGGTGCGATTCCTGAAACAGATTTATGAAAAAGTACACGTAGTTTTTCTCCTTCACTTTTTACTGTGGCTATTGTCCCGGAGTCTTTGTACCTTATTTTAGTAAGAAAAGTCTTTTCATCGCCAATAGAATCAAACTTTATAAGGTTATAATTTCTTACCAACATGGTTTGTTTTTCCAAATCCTCTTTCTTTCCTAAAACTACTCTATTTGTTTCAGGAATAATTTCTAAAACATAATAAGGTTCACCAAAGGCAATTTCTAATCCTTTGCGTTGTCCAACGGTATAAAATGGATAGCCCTTGTGTTTGCCTACAACAGTTCCATCTTGTAAAACAAAATCGCCACCATTAACTTGTTCTTCCAAGCCATCAACTTTGTGTTTTAAAAAACTGCGGTAATCGTTATCGGGCACAAAACATATTTCATAGCTTTCGCTTTTTGCTGCCAATTCGTGGTAGCCTCTGTCAATTGCCATTTTTTTTATTTCCGATTTTTTGTAATTTCCTAGTGGAAGCAACGTTCTTTTTAAACACTCTTGCTTTAATCCCCACAATACATAAGATTGGTCTTTGCT
The DNA here is from genome assembly GCA_903842515.1 of uncultured Bacteroidota bacterium. Taxonomy (GTDB): domain Bacteria; phylum Bacteroidota; class Bacteroidia; order UBA4408; family UBA4408; genus CAIMMJ01. The sequence continues at coordinate 8,440 of CAIMMJ010000133.1, forward strand.
TTCGTCTAGTCCTTTGCTAATTACATATCTTCCATTTTCTTCCCTTATTTGAGCATAATGGCCAGTAGCAATAAATTCGCAACCCAATTGATCTGCTCTTTTTAGCAATGCTTCCCATTTAATGTGTGTGTTGCAAAGAACACAAGGATTTGGGGTTCTTCCGGCAAGGTATTCATCTACAAAATTATCAATAATAAAACTTCCAAATTCTTCTCTAATATCTAAAATATAATGAGGGAAATTATGTTCAACCGCCATCATTCTGGCGTCGTTAATAGAGTCTAAGCTACAACAACCCGTTTCTTTTTTTGAACTACCAGAAGTGCTGTAATCCCAGGTTTTCATGGTAATACCTATTACATCATACCCTTGTTCTTGCAAAAGCAAAGCACACACAGAACTATCAATACCACCACTCATTGCCACTAAAACTTTTCCTTTGCGTTCAGTTTTCATTTTCACTTTTTTATCAAATTACCTTGTAGATCGTATTCTTCAGTTTTTTCTAATTTCCCTTTTTCATCGTAATAATTTATTTTTCCAAACAATTTATCTTGCTTATATTCTCCTTTCATTTTTATTATTTGTCCTTCTAGCTCTTCATAAATTTCCTGTGATTCATCTTCTTTCATTGGTTTTTGTTTTTTTACGTATTTCCCTTTGTCGTAAAATTCAATAAAAGGGCCATTTTTCTTTCCGCTTTTGTAGCTGTATTCATCCTTTGGAATTCCGCTTGGATAGGAGCTTTGAAATCTTCCGTTAAACAAAGTAGTTTTGCTTAAGTTTCCATGTGTATAAATTTCTTGCATTCTAAGCGAGCCATCTTCGTTGTAGAACATCCAACCGCCTTCGCGTTGAGCGTTTTTGTATGTTCCTTCTACTTTTTTTGTTTTGTTTGAAAAATAAACAACGTAATTGCTATCTGGTTCTCCGTTTTTGTAATAGCATACCATTAATGGATTTCCCTCGCTGTTAAATGTTTTCCAAGCACCATGTTTTACATCATTTTTAAAGTTTTCTTCTTCGGTTACTTTTCCGTCTTTTTGAAAAGTCTTAAAAACCCCATCTTTTGCTCCCTTGTTGTAAGATTCTTGCGAAATAATGTTTCCACCAACGTCATAATATACCCAAATGCTATCTTTTTTTTGTTCGTAGTAAGCGCCAATCGCCTCTAAAATACCATCTTTATTATACAATGACGTTTTTGTTTTTTTGCCATTATTAAAAAAAACAGATTTTGCTTTTATCTTTTTATTTGGATAATAATAGGTAAACAAGCCTGTTGGAACATCGTCAATAAAAGAACCCTCAAATTTTGTATTGCCTTTTTCATCCACTTTTTTCCAAATACCTTGCTTTTTACCATTGGAATCAGTAGTGTTTGTTGTTTGAGAATAGATAGTTTGGCTAAAGCCAAGACCAAAAAGAAGCAGTATAAATAAATTATTTTTTTTCACAGGGGCAAAGTTACAAAGTGATTTTTAGTTTTTATTATTTATCTGAAACAACTTCAAGTTCAACTTTAACAATACCAACCTGGATCATCTCTAATTCTTTGGCAGCTTTTTTACTTAAATCAATTATCCTTTTAGATTTTTTTGGCAATCGGTCATTAATTTTAACAATGGTAGATTTACCATTTTTTACATTTGTAACTTTTACTATTGTGCCAAATGCCAGTGTTTTGTGTGCTGCAGTTAAACTATCAGGATTATATTTTTCGCCACTTGTTGTTCTTCTTCCAGAAAATTTGTTGGCATAATAACTTGCAAAACCCTTACTAGTTTGTGCAAATAAAAAGCCAACAGAAAAAAACATGACTAAAAATGATGCAGCTATTTTTTTTTTCATCTGTTAAAATTAGTTTTGTTGAAAGAAATATTTTCGATTATTTTCATTAATCCAAGATTGTATCTTATTTTTACCTCAAAAACTTTACCAATTGTCAGACAGCTTAGTTATAATACCAACATACAACGAAAAGGAAAATGCCGAAAAAATTATTCGAAAGGTTTTTTCCTTGCCACATTTTTTTCATCTATTGATAGTTGACGATGGCTCCCCGGATGGCACTGCATTAATTGTAAAAGAGCTACAAAAAGAATTTCCTGGCAGATTATTTATTGAAGAAAGGAAAGGAAAACTTGGACTTGGAACGGCATACATTCATGGGTTTAAATATGCTCTTAAAAAATCATACGAATATATTTTTGAGATGGATGCAGACTTTTCTCATAATCCCGATGACTTACTTAGGCTTTACGATGCATGCAAAAATAAAGGAGCAGATTTTGCTATTGGCTCTAGATATACCAGCGGTGGAAAAGTTAGCAATTGGCCTCTCGGAAGAATTTTAATGAGCTATTTTGCCTCTGTATATGTTAGAATTATTCTGTGGATTGGCATTAAAGATACAACCGCGGGTTTTAAATGCTACAAAAGGAAAGTACTGGAAAATCTTCCTTTAGATGAAATTAAATTTGTTGGTTATGCCTTTCAAATTGAAATGAAATACAGAGCTTTAAAAAAGGGATTTAAAGCATTTGAAGTTCCAATTACATTTGTTGATAGAAAAGAAGGATATTCAAAAATGAGCTCAGGAATTTTTAACGAGGCATTTTGGGGTGTTTGGAAAATGAAATTTAAAATAAAGTAAAATGATCACTGCCTTAATTCTGGAAGACGAGCCTAAAAGCATGAAAATGCTGGAGTCCTTATTGTTTAGTAATTTTGCCCAAGATTTAAAAATTGTAGCCACTTGCAATAATATTACAGATGCCGAAAGTGCAATATATAATTTGAAGCCCGAATTGCTTTTTTTAGACATTGAGGTAGCAGGTAGAACAAGTTTTGAGCTATTAGAAAAAACGGTTGGATACAAATACGAAGTAATTTTTACCACTGCTTTTGATCATTATGCATTAAAAGCAATTAAGTTTTCGGCCCTAGATTATTTATTAAAACCAATTGATGAAGAAGAGTTGAAAATTGCGGTAAATAAAATCAAAGAAAAGAAAAAAAGTGCCCCAGACATGGATAGCATTAAATTGCTTATTCAGCAAATGAAGATTAATGAGCCTACTTTTTCTAGAATTTCATTGCCAAGTGTTTATGGACAAGAAATTGTAAATATTAATGATATTATTCGTTGCGATTCCGAGGACCACTATACCCGTTTTACCTTGGCAAACAAAAAGAAATTATTGGTATCAAATACACTTAAATATTACGAGGATTTGTTGCCTCAAGATAAGTTTTTTAGAATTCACAACTCTCATATTGTTAACATAGATCATGTTATAAGAATCACAAAAGAAGGGTATGTTTTATTGAGTGATGATTCTACGGCCGAAATATCTAGAAGAAAAAAAGATTCTTTTGTTCAAAAAATAAGCAAAGGATAGTTTTTGTGTTTTAATGATATGGACATAGATTCACTTGCAAAGTCAGAGTTTCCCTCCATTACCAATTTACCTAATTTATTCCAGCTTTTTATTGCACAGTTAATTAAAGATTTTAGTTCAGCTAACTTTGATTCCGATTTTATAACTCAATTAAAACCGGATGTTCAAGAAATACAATTTGCAATAATAGACCAATTAGAAAAAGTAGAAAAAATATCAAAAACAAAACTTCGTAACTTACTCTACAGAATAGACATTAGCGAAAAGCAAATATTAAAACTAAGTAAAAACAAAACAGAGAATAGTTTTAATGAAATACTCTCGGAACTTATTATTAAACGAGTTCTTCAAAAAGTAATATTCAAAGAGTATTATAAAACAAAAGCAAAATAATTTTTACGATCTTTTAATCTAATGTAGAATTGTACCTCAAAGTTTTTAATTCATAACGTGTATTGCTGATATCAAATTACTTTGTAGTTTTGAAGGGTTAAAAAACATAATTAATATAATGACTGAAGTTTTTTTTTCTATTGTGAGTCCTGTTTACAGGGCAGAAAAAATTATCCCAACTCTTGTAAAACGAATTGAAGATAGTATCAGTCAAATTACTTCAAATTATGAAATAATTTTAGTAGAAGATTGTGGCCCCGACAATTCATGGGCAGCAATTGAATCTATTGCAAAAACTAACCTAAGAGTAAAAGGCATTAAGTTAAGCAGAAATTTTGGTCAGCATTATGCAATTACGGCTGGCTTAGACCAATGCAAAGGAGATTGGATTGTAGTAATGGATTGCGACCTGCAAGATCAGCCCGAAGAAATAATAAATTTATATGCCAAGGCAAAAGAAGGATTTGATATTGTTTTGGCAAGAAGGGCTCAAAGAAAAGATGGTTTTTTTAAACGATTTTTTTCTGCTTCATTTTATAAAACACTATCCTATTTAACCGGATCAGAGCAAGACGAATCTGTAGCAAACTTTGGAATTTACAACAAAAAAGTAATTGACGCAGTTGTAACTATGAGAGAATCCATAAGGTATTTTCCTACCATGATAAAATGGGTTGGATTTGAATCTGCAAAAATTGATGTGGTGCATGACAGCAGAGAAGAAGGCGAATCGAGCTATGATTTTAAAAAACTATTAAAACTTGCTTTAGAAATAATCTTGGCATTTTCTGATAAGCCTTTGCGATTGATGATAAAAATTGGCCTAATTATTTCTTTAGTTTCAGTAATAATTGCAATTGATGCAATTTATTCTTGGCTCAATGGAGATATTAGTGTTTTGGGATATACCAGCATAATTGTATCTATTTGGCTTCTTTCCGGAATTATTATTTCTACTCTTGGTTTGGTTGGTTTGTACGTAGGCAAAACCTTTGAAGGAGTAAAAAACAGGCCAATATACTTAATACAGAAAAAAATTAATTAATCAATGATTCGTTTATACACTTTAGGCTACAAAGGCTTTTATGCATTGAGTAAATTAAATAGCAACCAGAGAAAGTTTGTTTCAGAAGTCGTTATCGCAAAAGATAAAAGTGTACAGAAAGATTATTTTAATGAAACCAAAGATTTTTGCCAGAAAAATAATATTTTGTTTTATGAAAGAGGCAAAGAAGAGTTTTCTAATGCTGAGTATTCAATTGCCATAGGTTGGAGATGGCTTATAAATGACAATAAAAAACTTTTAGTTTTTCACGATTCATTATTACCAAAGTACAGAGGCTTTAATCCTTTGGTTACAGCACTAATAAATGGGGATTTAGAAATTGGACTTACAGCACTTTTGGCAGGTGAGGAATATGATAGAGGACCAATAATTGGCCAAAAAAAAATAAAAATAGCCTATCCAATAAAAATAAAGGAAGCAATAGAAAGAATATCCGAATTGTATGCACAATTACTAATTGAACTGATTGAAAAAATTGAGAAAAATACTATTTCTGAAATTTCACAAAATGAAGAAGATGCAACTTACAGTTTATGGAGAGACGAAGAAGACTATTTTATTAATTGGAATGACTCTGCTCAAAACATTAAACGTTTCGTTGACTCTGTAGGTTTTCCATACAATGGTGCAAAAACAATGGTTGATAATCTTCCTGTAAGAATTTTTGATTCATCAGCAGAAGAGGATGTTTTTATAGAAAACCGATGTCCTGGAAAAGTAATTTTTAAACGAGAAAATAACTTTGTAATTACCTGTGGCAATGGATTATTAAATGTGAGAGAATTTTACGACGACCATGGAAATAGAATAGATTTTTCAAATAAATTTAGATTAAGATTTAAATAATATGAATATACCTTTCAACAAACCCTATTTAACCGGAAAAGAAACCCACTACATGTACGATGCAGTGCAAACAGGAAAGATTTCTGGCAATGGAAAATATACTCAGCTTTGTCAAAACTTTCTTAAAGAAAAGTACGGCTTTGGTAAATGCTTGCTTACAACTTCTTGTACCGATGCCTTAGAAATGGCCGCAATTTTAATAAATATTGAGCCGGGCGATGAAATAATAATGCCATCATATACTTTTGTGAGTACTGCAAATGCATTTATTTTAAGAGGTGCAAAAATTATTTTTGCCGACAGCAGAAAAGATCATCCTGGAATAGATGAAGACTCAATAGAAGCATTAATTTCTGCTAAAACAAAAGCTATTGTTCCAGTTCACTATGCAGGTGTTGCTTGCAACATGGATAAAATAATGGACATTGCACAAAGGCACAATTTATTTGTGATAGAAGATGCTGCACAAGCAATAGATAGCTTTTATACAGGAAAGGACGGTAAAAAAAGAGCTTTGGGTTCTATTGGTCACTTAGCTGCATTTTCTTTTCACGAAACAAAAAATATTATTTCCGGAGAAGGAGGGATGTTAGCAATTAATGACAATCAATTTATTGAAAGAGCAGAAATTATTTGGGAAAAGGGGACCAATCGTTCCTCGTTTTTTAGAGGTGAGGTAGACAAGTATGGTTGGGTTGATATGGGTTCTTCGTTCTTGCCTTCAGAAATTATTGCTGCTTTTTTGTGGGCACAATTAGAAAATCTTCAAATGATTCAAGAGAGGAGATTAAAACTTTGGAATATTTACTTAACAGAGCTTGACGATTGGGCAAAAGAAAATTCGGTTTCATTACCTGTAATTCCAAGTTTTGCAAGTAACAATGCCCACATGTTTTATCTTGTTTTTAAGGATATAACAAGCAGAGATAAAATTATTGCTCAGCTAAAATCAAAAAATATACTTTCTGTTTTTCATTATTTAAGCTTGCATTCAAGTAAATTTTATGCAAACAAACACGATGGAAGAAATTTGCCTGAAACCGACAGATATTCTGAGTGTTTACTTAGGTTACCAATGTTTTATGAACTAGACATAGATAAAGTAATTGACGCCATTAAGAGTTAACTAACTAACAGTTTTTACTAGAACGATTATTCTTTGGCAATTAAAAAGTTCGCTAAC
>CAIMMJ010000134.1 GCA_903842515.1 uncultured Bacteroidota bacterium
AAAACTTTTTCCTTTTTCAGAACCAGCTTTACGTTCTTCTTTTTTTTGTTGCTTGTCTTGCTGCTTCTTTAATCTTTTTTTTTCTTTTTCTTTTTTGTTAAAAGTTTCTTGCGATTTAGCCATAGTTTTTTTCTGATTTTTTTCTTGAAATGTAAATGGTTTTTTTGATTGTCTGCAAGGTAAGTATAATTAATTAGTAAGTGCTTATAAATCTTAGCTTCTGTTTTTTTAATAGCAATAAATTAACATTATAATCATGGCAAAGTCAGCCAATCGTTACTATTTTAATAACTTTGACCTATGAATATGAATGAACAGTTTAAGTATGTTTTTGAGCCGGAACTATTAATTGAATTTCATGCCAAAGCAAAACAAATGAGTGCCAAAGCTGGAGACACAATTTTAGAAATTGGCCAAGTAGTGAAAATGATGCCTATAATTTTAAGTGGTGTTATAAAAGTTTCTAGAATTGACGAAGATGGCCGAGAATTGCTGTTGTATTATGTAAATCCAAACGAAAGTTGTGCAATGACTTTTACATGTTGCATGGAGCACTATCCTAGCGAAATTAGAGCTGTTGCCGAAGAAGATGTTGAAATGTTGGCTATACCTATTAATGTGATGGACGAATGGTTGGTGAAGTACCCAACTTGGAAAAGTTTTGTAATGAAAACTATAAAAAATAGATTTAACGAATTGTTAAAAACCATTGATCAAATTGCATTTCAAAAATTAGATGAACGTTTAATTCATTATTTAAAAGAAAAGTCGAAAACTACAGGTTCTGCACTTATTAATTTATCTCACGAACAAATTGCCAACGATTTAGCTACTTCAAGAGTTGTAATATCCAGGTTATTAAAAACATTGGAAAATCAAAAAAAATTACTCTTGTATCGACACCAAATTAAACTGCTTAGCGATATGTAACAATAGTTACAATTTTGCAAAAACTAATGCCCTAGCTTTATCTAAAATTTAATACTTGAATTATGAAAAATAATATGGGTACCATTGACAAAGTAGTAAGAATAATAGTTGCAATAATTATTGTTTTGCTATACGTAAGCAACAAAATAGAAGGAACCATGGCAATAGTATTACTTGTGCTTTCGGGTATATTTATACTCACAAGTTTTATAAGTTTTTGTCCTCTGTATTATCCATTTGGAATTTCTACTAAAAAACAAGAATAGTATTTTAGAATTAACCTATCAATTAGTTAGAAGAATTACTGGTTAAAATCATTTGATTTTGCTTCATTTTAATCGAATTTATACTTAACCAACAATGCATAAACGATTTTCAAATGCAAGTTTATCCTAATCCAAACAATGGGGTATTTAAGGTAAAGTTTAATTTAACTAAATTGGAAAAAGTTACTCAAAGAATTTCAGACTCTTTGGGCAAGGATGTTTACAACCAAGAATTAGAAAATTTATCTGTTGGCGAAAACATTGTAAAACTTAGGATTCCTAAAAATCATACAGCACACTATTTTATAGTAAACCTTGAAGCATTAAGTAACAAAGCCACTCAAAAAATAATTCTGGAGCCATAAATTGTAACAAAAGTAACTGTGGTTACTAATTTAGTATATGACCTTTGTATAGCAAATTTAAAAAAAAAATTATGGAGTCACAATTCAAAACAATAGTTGATGTAAGAACCCCATCTGAATTTATGGGTGGACATGTTGCTGGTAGCATAAATATACCGCTACAAGAAATACAAACAAGAATAGAAGAAATTACAAATATGGTTCAGCCGATAGTTTTGTGCTGTGCAAGCGGAAACAGAAGCGGACAAGCTACCGTTTATTTAAAATCGTTAGGTATAGATTGCGAAAATGGTGGAAGTTGGATGGATGTTAATTATAAATTTCAAACAGTTTAATTTAGAACAATGATACAAACACTAAAAAATTTATTAGGTTTTGGACCAAAAGTAGATTACAAAGATTTAATGGCCAATGGAGCACAAATAATTGATGTAAGAACAAAAGGAGAATTTCAATCCGGGCACATAAAAGGTTCGGTAAATATCCCATTGGATAGTTTAAAAAATAATCTTTCTAAACTAAAAAAGGACAAACCTGTTATTACCTGTTGTGCTTCGGGAATGAGAAGTGCCTCTGCAAAAGGATTATTGAAGGCAAATGGCTTTGTTGATGTATATAACGGTGGCGCTTGGGTAAGCCTAAACTCTAAAATATAATGCTAGAAAGAATTAAAACAGGTTGGAACTTTCAACGAATCTTTTTTTTTGCAATTGGCACATTGGTCGTTGTTCAATCGCTAATGAGCAAACACTATCTTGAAGCAAGTTTAGGACTGTATTTTGCAGCAATGGGACTTTTAGGATTTGGATGTGCCACAGGCAATTGCTCTACGGGCCCAATACAATCAAAGGATGTAAATAGTAATAAAGCAGGAGATAATTTAGACGTTACCTACGAAGAAATTAGATAAAACTGCAGAACCAGACTACTTTACTAAAACCCCGTTGTTGTAGGTTTGTTCAGTGTTTTTACTTCCATCAACGTTGTAATAAACCCAAACACCGTCTTTTTGACCTTTGTTATATTTACCAGTGAAACTGATTTTTCCGTTTTCATGAAATCCGGTCCATTCACCCTCCAAAACATATCCGTCTAGCATTAAACCCTGGCTTTCTTTTTGTCCTGTAGTGTAGAAAAATGTAGAAATTCCTGAGCCAAAATTTAGATCGGCACTAATTTTTCCATCTATTGTATATTGTTTCCAATGACCGGTAATAACCCCATTTCTATAAACTTCTTCTGAGGCAATATTTCCATTTTCAAACCAAGTTTTCCACTCTCCGTCTTTTTTTGCAGAAGCCATTAATCTTGCTTTGTCTTCTTTGGGCAGAGACTCAAATGTAGGAGCAAAAAAGTCTGGACTGGCATCCACAAATTTACCTTCGTACATTTTGTTACCGTTAGCATAATATGCAGTTTTTACTTGAGCCATACAAAGCGATACAGGTAAAAGAAAAAGGATTAAAAAACTTCTTTTCATTTTTTTATTGTTTAATTTGTATCACAAATATATAAATTATTGACAAATTCTAATTTAAATACCCAAATAAATTCAATTTCAATTTTAGGCTGCGGTTGGCTCGGCAAAAAACTTGGATTGCAACTGCTCAAAGAAAACTTTAATGTTTTAGGTTCTACTAAAGATGTAAAAAACTTTTCACCTCTTGAAACACTAGGCATCAAGCCATTTAAGATTGATTTAACTAAAATCCCAAACAAAGATTATTCTGAATTTTTTTCTACTTCTCATCTTATAGTATCTATTTCACCAAAAGGAAACACCGAAAAATTTGTGATGGCATTTCAAAAGCTTGTTGATTTTCTTGTGCTAGAAAAGCTAACGCCTAAAATAATTTTGCTCAGTTCCATTGGAATTTATGACGACGAAATGGAACATTGCTCAGAAATCTCCTCTACAAAAAAAAATCACTTGTATCAAGCAGAACAATTAATTTTAAATTTCCAGCCCAATGCTTGTATTTTTCGTTTAGCCGGGCTAATTGGAGAAGGAAGGGAACCAATTAATTTTTTTAGAGGCAAGGAAATTTCAAATTCTAACTGGCCTGTAAATTTGGTAAATAGTGCAGATGTGATTAGTGCATTGCAAATTGCCATACAAAAAAATGCACAAGGAATTTATAATATCTGTGCTAGCTTTCATCCTTTTAAGGGTGAGTTTTACAATGGACTAAGAGAGAAAAAACTTCTGCACAAACTTATTGAAACAGAAAACAAAAGCCACAAAGGAAAAACTATAAGTAGCAAAAAGTTTGAAACAGAATTCGATTTTGAATTCGCAAAAACTATTTAGTAGCTCCTCAAATTCTCGTAAACTCAATGAAATCAATTGATTTGAACGAAAACATGGGATTTAAATCTACCGTTTTTCTTACCAAATTATTAAAAACATGGCATTTTTTCGAAGCGAAAAACGGCCTCATTTTATCTGGTTATTTTTATGCAGCAAAATGCGGGGTACCCAAAGGGAAGTTCCCGACTTTAGGAGGGAAATCACCCTTTGGGTCGCAATT
>CAIMMJ010000135.1 GCA_903842515.1 uncultured Bacteroidota bacterium
ACGACAAGAGAAACGACATTTATTAAATAGAACACGAAACAATTAAGAAAACATTCACAAAATATAAACCCGACAATTATGAAAATATTTGGAATCACAATCAACGGAAACTTAATCGGACAAGTTTTAATCGGCATTTTTATTAGTTGGCTTATTGGATTGGGCATAAGTTGGATTAATCTTTTTGGTACCAGCGGACAAGCACCTTTAATTTGTGCTATGGCGGGTGGTATTTATGCCGTTGGACGACTTGTCAGACAACATAGAAAGTTGACAAAGGACAACATTGCTTGACTTTTGAACACGGCTGACAGAGTGGTAGAAAGTTTAGTAATAGATACTCAACTGATTCAGTTGGAAACTTCGCTGAAAATTTCGGCATCTTTAACAATGAAAACCATAGCGACAGACAAGAAAACAAATGAAAAACGAGTGCTAACAGCCGTTTTGCAAAAGCGGGGGTTACGTACTTCTATGACAGTGAAGTGCTAAATTCAAGCTTTGTGCAACTAATGAAGTTTAGTGCTGAAAATCCCCGCCTTCGCAAAGCGGCCAAACGTTGGCGGTAATTCTGTGACGACATTGCACCAATCAAACTTGGGGACAAAAAACAAACCTTGTGATAACTTTGTTGAAAAATACAATGAAAATAATTTGCGGACTTTAATACCTCATTGTATATTTGCAAAATGAATAGTTCAATCAATAGCCCATTTCGATATGCAGGAGGTAAGTTTTATGCAAGAAAACTTATACTTGCTCATATACCAAAACATACAGCATATATTGAACCTTTCGCAGGTGGTGGCAGTATTTTTTTTACAAAACCAAAAACAGACTTCAATCAACTTAATGACATTGACGAAGAACTGACAAACGTATATAAGACAATACGAGATTTTCCGAATGAATTAATTAATTTTCTTAAAAGGAATACTGTTAAACAAAGTCGTATTCCAAGTAAATTAGTTGAAAGTGTATTAATTGGTGAACCTTTACCAGCGACAAAAGAATTGCACACTTTTTTCAAAAGTGAATATAACCCAACTAACGAACTTGAGAGAGCTGGCAGATGGTTTTACTTAAATAGAACATCTTACAGTGGAATAATGAATGTCAAAAATATGTATTGGGGTTATGGAGATAAATTTTCTATGCAACCTAAAAATTGGCCTCAAAATATTCTACGAACAAGTCAAAAACTTCAAAGTGTAGAAATAACCAATTTGGATTTTGAAAATGTCATAGATAATGCCCCTGATGGTGCATTATTATTTATTGACCCACCATACTTTAACGCAGACCAAGATAAATTTTACCAATGTTACTTCTCCAAGGATGACCATTATCGTTTAGCAGAATGCCTTAGACGCAACAATAATCGTTTAAGACTTTTCATTACTTATGATAACACACCAGCAATTAGAGAGTTATATAGTTGGATGCTAGAGATGCATGACAAGGAATGGAATTATTGTATACAACGCACTGACGACCAAAAAAACGGCTCTGATAAAAAAGGAGAAAGATATAAAGGCAAAGAATTGTTTATATTGAATTATAACTCTGTTCAGCAAAACCAATTAATGGTAGCCTTCCCCGAGTTGGCTTAGAATAAATTCTTCAGCATCTTCGATTGGAAACCAACCATTTGTTGGTAATAAG
>CAIMMJ010000136.1 GCA_903842515.1 uncultured Bacteroidota bacterium
ACATACTTCAAAACAAAGATGTTTTGGCTTGTGCCCAAACAGGGACAGGAAAAACAGTTGCCTTTGTGCTGCCAATCTTAAACAAGTTAGTAGGAAAAACAAACGCCGAAACAGATACCTTAATTATTGTACCTACAAGGGAGCTTGCTGTGCAAATAGAACAACAAATACAGGGTTTGGCTTATTTTGTGGATGTAAGTTCCATTGCTATTTATGGCGGTGGCGATGGAAAAGAATGGGTAACTCAAAAAGAAGCCTTGGTAAAAGGTGTAGATATTGTTGTGGCCACTCCCGGAAAATTACTTTCTCATTTACAAATGGGTTATGTGAATTTTAAAAAGGTAAAGCATTTGGTGCTTGATGAGGCCGACAGAATGTTAGACATGGGTTTTTCTGAGGCACTTCAACAAATTATTAGTCATTTGCCAGTAGAGCGGCAAACGCTAATGTTTAGTGCAACTATGCCCAATTCTATTGCAGTGTTAGCAAAAAAAATACTGCATCATCCAATAGAAATAAAGTTATCAATTTCTAAGCCTGCAGAAGGAGTAGAGCAAAAAGCATATCTGGTATACGATACGCAAAAAGAGGCGTTGTTGTGCAGGATAATAAACGAACGACCAAACTACGACAGCATAATTATTTTTACTTCTCAAAAATCTAAGGTGGCAGAAATTGTAAAAACCTTAAACAAGGATGGACTAAAAGCTCAAGGAATTTCATCTAATCTTACCCAAGAAAACAGGGAGCAAGTATTGCAGGATTTTAAGTCGAAAAAAATTAGAATTTTAGTGGCTACAGATTTAATGAGCAGGGGAATAGACGTTAAAGAAATAAACATGGTTATTAACTATGATGTGCCGCATGATGCCGAAGATTATGTGCACAGAATAGGAAGAACTGCTAGGGCTGCCACCAAAGGAGAAGCTGTTACTTTAATCAATAGCAAAGACATGCACAAAGTGGCAAAAATTGAATTGCTAATAGAAAATCAAATTCCTAAAATTGATTTGCCCAAAGGATTTGGAGAATCTCCTGCTTGGAATCCTGCTAAACAAAAAGACAACAAAAAAAGAGTTTTTAGGAAAAAGAAAACACCCGGTAAATAGGAAAAAAAGCAAAGTTATTGGCAGTACTTGCCTTATAAATTTTACCGATAATAATAAGCTTAAAAGAAAAAAAATAGAGTTTAATAAGATGGTTATTAATAACTAACTTTACAAATTAAACCAAGTTAAATGACCCATTTAGCCCAACCAATAAAAGTAACCGCCAACACATTGGTGCATGAAATTATGCCAAAGGGTAGTGCTCAAAAAAGTGTTTATCTAAAAAAAATTAATTAGTATTATTGAAGGAAGCCATTAACTTTGAGCTGTAAATTAAAGTATTTAAAACTAAAACAATAGAAACTATAAACAAATGATGATTCAACCCTACCTTGAATTCTTCCTTAGAGACTTAAACAAACTTAAAGAAGAAATCCAGCTCTACAAAAATGAAAACGATTTGTGGAAGGTGGAAAGCGAAATCCAAAACTCTGCAGGAACACTTACTCTTCATTTGATTGGAAATCTGAAACATTTTATTGGGGCGCAAATAGGTATTACTGGCTATGTGCGTAATCGCGACAGAGAATTTTCTGACAGAAACATCTCACGCGAAAAACTCATTTTAGAGATTGAGGAAGCAATTTCTATTGTAAAAACAGTTTTGCCAACTGTTAAAGATGAAGACTTTAGCAAGGAATTTCCAGTTGAAATGTATGGAGCTAAAAGAAACACAGGCTATATTTTACTGAGCCTGTCCACTCACTTTTGTTATCATCTAGGACAAATAAATTACCACCGCAGATTACTTGCTTAACCATACAATAAACAAAAAAACACGAACAGTAAAAACTGCTTGGTAGTATGGGAAAAAGAAAAACGTATTAAAAAAACATACAAATGAAAAAATCGCTATTTACTTTCATCTTTATCCTCATCCTTAGTTTCATTGGTAAGGCTCAAGCATTAAGATTCTTTGAGTTTTCTACAAACTGCGGACATGGAAATTGGCAGGACACAACCTTTATTGCCTCCACTTCTAATCAGGCAACAATAGACTCAGTTCTTGCAAACTTGGCAAGACCACTAATCCAAAGAAACTTTATTAATGGACCAATTTACTATGGCAATGGAGGACACAACCACAATGCAAATCACTGGTTTTTATGGCATTTTATTCCCAACCAATGGAACTTGGTAGAACTGGCAATTGAACTCTGCGACGGTTGCCCTTATACAGATGTTGATACTGATACAGCGTATTGGGTTGGAACGGTTGGTCAATTTTGCCCTTGGTCTGGCAGGCCGGTAAGAGAAGTTTTGGACCCCGCATTGCCAGTAAACACACTTACTCTTGATGAAGATGTTACGATTTTTCCAAACCCTGCAAAAAACGAGATTGTGCTAAAATGCACAGGTTTAAATAAGTTTAATGTTTCTATTTATAATTCAATCGGACAAGAACTCTACAGCACCAGCTTGTTTGAGAAAAAAAAATCACTTAACATATCAAACCTTTCAACCGGCCTTTACTTCCTCAAAATAAGCGATACCAATAAATCAACTACAAAGAAATTATTAAAGGAGTAAAAGTAATTCCAACATGGCTAACTGCCGGCAAGTGCTAAAGCCTTGCCACTGCCTTATAATTATCTCTCATGTCCTATATTCATACTTTTGGCTGCGTGAATAGGGTAACTTTAAAATGACAAACATCATCTCTAAGTGTGACTAATATCAATTTATGTAATTTAGATACATACTACTTTTGATAAAAAATAGATAGCAATATTACACAGGAATTAGATACAAAAAACATGTTAAAAAGAGTAGTTATTACGGCTGTTTTTTTCTTTCCATCTCTTGTTATGGGTCAGGAAATACCTGCTAAAAGCGTAAAAGATGGATGGGCAATTTATTTAGGTGCCGGCTACATGTTTGGAGGAAATATTGGAGTTCTTGGCGAAAGACAGATACTTTTAAAAGAAAAATTCCGAATATCTCCTTTTTTGGCATCGGGCTTTTCAGAGGGAACTGAAGACTCGGCCTTGCGCAGGTTTAATTGGTTTGGAATTGCGGCAGGAGTAAATATGGAATACGGAAAAAAACACAGAGTTTTTGTGGGACCTCATGTTGTGTTGCAAGAACTTCTTGGTAATTCAGAGCAAGTAAAAAAGAATCAATTGTCCAGTGTATCATTTATTGTTGGTTATAAAGGCACGGCCGATTTTGGTTTAATATGGCAGGTGTATATTGGAGATGTTTATTCGCAAGACGATGATCCATTTTCCATTAACAAAACATTCTCTCATCGTTCCCAAGTTGGACTTGGTATTGGTTACAAATTTTAACAAAGCATAAAATTAGGGTAAGCAAGCAGCTAAAAGTACATGCAGAGGATTAACAGCTAGATTAGATGGAGGGAGAGGAGTATAAAATGATTTATTACTTAAATTTTAAATCTATATATTTGTTTATTAATATAATAGTATTCTTAAGCTCAATCTATTGTTTAGGATTTAATTACTAAAGTTTTTTTGAGATTTTGCTTAAACCAACACCGAACATTGCAATAAAATGCGAGAGAATTGCAATAAAATTTTTTGATGAAAAGGAATAAAAAGAGAGAATATATCTATATTTATGGTTTTACAAACAAAGTGCAAATTAAGGGTAGCAATTCACTGGTAAATACATTTTTTTTAGCATTAATTGTTAGTTTATTTGCTTATTGCAATGCCTTTACCCAATCTAACTACCAAGCAGAGATCAATGCCTGGCACAACAATAGAATAGAAAACCTAAAATCACCCAACGGTTGGCTAAATCTTATTGCCTTAGAATGGCTCAAACCCGGTAAAAACTCTATTGGCTCAGACAGCTCTTGCACCATTTTCAAGAACATTGCAAATTGGGATTCCCAGATAGGAACATTTACGCTTGGCGCAGGAGAAGTAGTTTTTAAATCCGCAAAAAACATTCCCGTATACTTTGGAAAACAGGAGATAAAATCGGTAAAAATTTTCGATTTCGAAACCGAAGACAACCTCGAATTAACCTATAAAAACTACAAATTCATCATCATCAAAAGAGGAGAGAAGATAGGACTTAGAATCAGAGATTTAGAAAGTCCGCAAATGCAAAAAGACTTGCAAATAGATAGGTTTACTGTTGATGAAACATACAAAATAATGGCCTCGCTCTCAAAAACAGACAC
>CAIMMJ010000137.1 GCA_903842515.1 uncultured Bacteroidota bacterium
AAGGTCTTATTATTGTATAATTTGAAATTAGACAAATAAAATTTCAAATCATTTAATACAATTTTATTACTTCCATTTGTAATTTTAGTAGAATCGTTTGCAAGAATTATTTTATTGTACAACTCTGACTTTATCTTAATTGAAATTACAGAATTCTCTTGTCCTAATGCACCTGTTGTACTTACAAAAAAAAATATGTTCAATAAAATTAACTTCACGATTTTTTTATAAATATTTAATGCTTTACTCATAGACGACAACAACATATTATTCCCTCTGCCAGCAAATCAATTACAATTCAGAAATTGAAACAAAATAATTTTCCTTTTCAAAAATATTTTCTGGTTCGTTTTCAAATATTCCAAACATTGCACTTCCACTGCCGCTCATAGAAGCATATACTGCACCTTGTTTGTAAAATTCATTTTTTATGGTTTCGAGCAAAGGATATTTATTAAAAATACTATTTTCAAAATCATTAAAAATTGTATCCTTCCATTCTTTAATTGGCAGTTGAATTCTATTTTCTAAGTCTTTACTTTTTTGCAAGGGAATAATTCCTGCGTAAGCATCTGGTGTAGAAATAAAAATATTGGGATAAACTAAAAAAATAAATTTACCACTCAAATCAATGTTTATTTGTTCCATTTGGTCGCCTTTGCCTGTGGCATAACTTGGCTTGTTGTTTACAAAAAAAGAACAATCGCTTCCCAATTGTTTTGCATAATGGTGCAACTCTCCAAAGGATAAATTGAGTTGCAATTTTTCGTTTAATAATTTAATAAAAAAAGCACCGTCAGAAGAGCCTCCACCCAATCCTGCTCCAATAGGAATGTGCTTATGCAAATGAACCTTAATAGACCTTAATGGATAATTTTGAGCTATTAAATGGTAGGCTTTTCTGCAAATATTGTCGTTTAAATTTCCCGGAATTTCAATTCCCGAAAAACTCATTTCAACAGTTCCGTAGCCATCTTGCTCAATAATTTCTAAAGCATCAAAAAGCCCTTTTACAGGATAAAAAACTGTTTCTAAATTATGAAATCCATCGCTACGTTTTTCAATAATGTTTAGTCCAAGATTTATTTTTGCATTAGGAAATACAATCATTTTTAAACTCTAATTTTTTAGCAATTTAGTTTTATTGTTTTTAATGAAAACCAATATCCAACAAAAAAACCGCCCTAAAGCGGTTTTTTGTCAGTTTATTTTTCAATTAATTTTGAGTGGTAGTATTTGCCTCAGGAGTTTTTGTTCCCTCGGGCTTAGGCATCAAAGATTTTCTTGACAATTTAAATTTACCTGTTTTTTTATCCAATCCAATAAGTTGAACATCAAAAACATCTCCTTCTTTTATCACACCTTCTAAGCTGTCTAATCTTTTGTGGTCTACTTCTGATATGTGAAGCAAGCCATCTTTGCCTGGCATAAATTCTACAAAAGCACCATAAGCCTGAATTGATCTTACCTTACCTTTGTAAATTTCTCCTACTTCTGGTATAGCAACTATTCCTTTTATTTTTGCCAACACGCCGTCCATTCTTTCTTTGTTGCTGCCCATGATTTCAATTTTACCTTGGTCACCAATTTCTTCAATGGTAATGGTAGTTTCAAACTCACGTTGCATTTCCTGAATTATTTTTCCTCCAGGCCCAATAATTGCTCCAATAAATTCTCGTGGAATCATCACAACATTAATTCTAGGTGTATGTGGTTTTAATTCGGCCTTAGGTTCAGAAATTGTTTTTTCCATTTCGCCTAAAATATGCAAACGACCTCTCTTTGCTTGATGCAGTGCTTCAACTAAAACTTCGTAGCTCAAACCATCCACCTTTATGTCCATTTGGCAAGCTGTAATGCCATCTTTGGTTCCAACAACTTTAAAATCCATGTCGCCTAAATGATCTTCATCACCTAAAATATCCGATAAAACGGCGTAGCCTTTTTCGGTTGCAATTAAACCCATAGCAATACCTGCCAATGGTTTTTTCATTTTTATTCCTGCATCCATTAATGCCATAGAACCGGCGCAAACAGTTGCCATACTTGATGAGCCGTTGCTTTCTAAAACATCCGAAACAACTCTAATGGTGTAAGTAACATCATCAGGCAACATTTTCTTTAACCCCCTCATAGCTAAGTTTCCGTGTCCTACCTCTCTCCTTCCTGTTCCTCTCATAGGTTTT
The DNA here is from genome assembly GCA_903842515.1 of uncultured Bacteroidota bacterium. GTDB lineage: Bacteria > Bacteroidota > Bacteroidia > UBA4408 > UBA4408 > CAIMMJ01. The sequence goes on from CAIMMJ010000137.1 coordinate 2,187, forward strand.
ACTTCGCCTGTAGAAAATGGTGGAAAATTATAATGCAATAAAAATTTATTTGTTCCCGAAATTACAGCACCATCAATCATTTGTTCATCCATTTTAGAACCTAATGTTACCGATGTTAATGATTGAGTTTCTCCTCTTGTAAAGATAGAAGAACCGTGTGCAGAGGGCAAATAATCTACCTCGCTCCAAATTGGTCTAATTTCTTCTAATTTTCTGCCGTCGAGCCTGCTTCTTTCCACCACTACCGCCATTCTCACGGCTTCTTTTTCTATATCGTGGTAGTATTTTTTTATTAAAAAGGAATTTTCTTGAGCTTCTTCTGTAGAAAGTGTTTCTACAAATTCTTTAATGATTGCGGAGAATTTTTCTTTGCGGGTTGTTTTGCTTGCATTGCCTTCTTTTGCAACTGCATAAACTTTATCAAAACATGCTGATTTAATTCTTTCTTTCAGCTCAGGATTACTTTTTTCGTGGTTATATGATCTCTTTTCTTTCCCCACTTGTTTTGCTAAATCTAGTTGAGCTTGACATTGCAGTTTAATAGCTTCGTGAGCAACTTTTAATGCTTCTACCAATTCTTCTTCAGATGCTTCGTCCATTTCGCCTTCCACCATGTTTATGTCAGTTAGTGAGGCAGAAACAATAATATTTAGCTTGGTATTTTCGCATTCTTTTCGTGTTGGATTTACCACCAATTTTCCATCAACATTTGCCACTCTAACTTCTGATATTGGGCCATTAAAAGGGATATCAGAAACAGACAGGGCAGCCGATGCAGCAAACGCAGCAAGTGAATCGGGTAGAATATTTTCGTCAGATGAAATTAATGAAAGTAGCACTTGTGTATCAGCATGAAAATCTTCTGGAAACAATGGTCTTAATGCTCTATCTACTAAACGAGAAATTAAAATTTCATAGTCAGATAGTCTTGCTTCTCTTTTAAAAAAACCTCCAGGGAATCTGCCCACTGCAGCGTATTTTTCTTGGTAATCTACCGACATTGGTAAAAAATCAACGTTTTCGCCAGCTTCGGGTTTTGCACAAACAGTGGCCAAAATCATTGTGTTTCCCATTTTTAATACTACAGAACCATCCGCTTGTTTTGCTAATTTCCCTGTTTCGAGAGTGATAACCTTACCATCTCCCATTGTTAACGTTGTAGTTTTAACGTTGTAATGCATAATTGTTTTGATTTGTGTTGCAACTTAAAGGACATCGCTGTTGCAACGGTTTATAATTTATTGTTTTAATTTTAGTGAATGGAGTATAAAACAAAAAAGGCAACCTTTTGCGTGGTTGCCTTTGTTTTGATACCAATATTATCTTCTTAGTTCCAGTTCCTTAACAATGGCTCTGTATCTATCGATTTCCGTGTGTTTTAGGTGATCTAAAAGTCTTCTTCTTTTTCCTACAAGACTAATTAAAGATTTTTGAGTATTGTAGTCGTGTTTGTTTAATTTTAAGTGCTCAGTTAAATGGCTAATTCTGTGAGAAAACAAAGCTATTTGACCTTCTGCAGAACCTGTGTTTGTGTCTGCCCCACCGTGCTTTTTAAAAATTTCTTTTTTTACTTCTGTTGTAAGATACATCTTATATTCTTTTTTTGGTAATTAACAATTTAGCGTGCAAAAGTAAATTATTATTTTTAAATCACCAAAATTAATTAATCAAATGCCAATAAAATATTTCCATCTCATCAAATGGCCTAAACTACTTAATCCAATTTAAAACCTTTTCAGAAGCCGGACTTTCTGATGAAGGCAACATTTCTTCTAATTCTCCATTTTCATTGATCAAATATTTCTGAAAATTCCATTTTACTTCAGAATCCAATTTTCCATTTTCTGATTTCTTTGTCAACCAAGAATATAAGGGATGTTGTGTATTTCCTTTTACGTCAATTTTACTCATCATTAAAAAGCTTACTCCATAATTTTTAGAGCAAAAAGATTTGATGTCCTTTTCGGTTCCTGGTTCTTGTCCACCAAACTGGTTGCAAGGAAAACCAATTACTACAAAATTTTTGTTTTTGTTTGCTTTGTAAACTTCTTCCAACACTTTGTATTGTGGCGTGTAGCCGCATTCAGAAGCGGTATTAACTACCATTACTTTTTTACCTTTGAATTTTGAAAAATCAACGGTATTGCCGTCTATATCTTTGGCAGAAAAACTATAAAAGTTCATGTGTTTGGTATTAAATGAATAAAAGATTGTGCTAAAAATTAAGGCTGTTGTTACTATTTTAAGAAAAGACTTCATGTTTTTTTTGTTAGATGATAATATTAAACACAACTAAGCAAAAATTGTTGCAAAAAAAAAGACCGAACAAATCGGTCTTTTATAAAGAGTAAAAATTTAAAATTTATTCTGCAGGAGCTTCTTCTGTTGCAGGAGCTTCAGTAGAAGTCTCTTCGGCAGGGGTGGCAGCAGCTACGGCAGCAGCGGCAACTTCGGCAGCTTTATCGCTAATAGCTTTTGTTCTTGCATCTTTCACTGCTTTTTCATTTGCTAATTTCTCATCTAAGGATGATTTTTTGGTAGCAGCTAGTTTATTAATTTTTCCAGAGATTTTAGCTTCTTTAGCATTTAACCAGTCCTGAAATTTAACTTCTACTTGATCAAGTGTTAGTGCACCTTTTGCAACTCCTCTTAATAAGTGTTCTTTCATCATAACACCTTTATAGCTCAATAAAGCTTTGGTAGTGTCAGTTGGAGTAGCACCTGTAGAAACCCAGTGAACTGCTCTGTCAAAATTTAATTCAATTGTAGCAGGGTTGGTAACCGGGTTGTAAGTTCCTAGTTTTTCAATGTAACGTCCATCACGAGGTGCACGACCATCCGCTACTACAATGTGAAAAAAAGCATTACCTTTTTTTCCGTGCCTTTGCAATCTAATTTTTGTGGCCATTTGTAGTTTTTTTTAAAATTGGGTGGCGAAAGTAGAAATAATTATTTGAAATTGCAAAAAATTGAAAAAATGAGTAGAAATCTGTTTATGCAATTATTTTTGAATAGACTCCTAAATTTAACACTGAAATTCTTGAACTCACAAATAAAATTTAGATTTGTAAAAATTTTATAGCAATGAAAAACATAGAAATTCTAAATAAAAAAGATACTAGAAGCGGCTTTGGAGAAGGGCTCTTAGAGATAGGAAGATCAAATCCAAAAGTAATTGCTCTTTGCGCCGATTTAGTTGGCTCCTTAAAAATGGATGCATTTATAAAAGAATTTCCAAGTAGATTTTATCAAGTAGGAATAGCAGAAGCTAACATGATGGGAATTGCAGCAGGATTAACTGTTGGAGGCTACGTTCCATTTACAGGAACTTTTGCTAATTTTTCTACCGGAAGAGTGTATGACCAAATTCGACAATCTATTGCCTATTCCAATAAAAACGTAAAAATTTGTGCTTCACATGCGGGGCTTACCTTGGGCGAAGATGGAGCAACACACCAAATATTAGAAGACTTAGGTTTGATGAAAATGTTGCCGGGAATGACAGTAATTAACCCTTGCGATTTTAACCAAACAAAAGCAGCCACCATAGCCATTGCAGAACATGTTGGCCCTGTATATTTAAGATTTGGAAGACCTGTTGTGCCTAACTTTACCTTGCCAAATCAAAAATTTGAAATAGGAAAAGCCTGGACAATAAATGAAGGAAGCGATGTTAGTATTTTTGCTACCGGACATCTAGTGTGGAAAGCAATTGAGGCCGGATATATTTTGGCAGAAAAAGGTATTAGTGCCGAAATAATTAATATACATACCATAAAACCATTAGACAACGCCGCAATTTTAAACTCTGCAAGAAAAACAGGTTGTGTAGTTACAGCAGAGGAACATCAAAAAAATGGCGGTTTAGGCGATTCCATTGCCCAGTTGCTGGCAGAAAATTTACCCAGCCCCTTAGAGATGGTTGCCGTTAATGATAGTTTTGGTGAAAGCGGAACACCAGACCAGTTAATGGAAAAGTATGGCTTGAATGCAGCAGCAATTGTTGATGCTAGCATGAGAGTTATTTCAAGAAAAAAGTAAGGATAAATTAATTTATACCTCCACATTTTAATCTTTTAAATTTTAATTATTTGAAATAGGTTTTGGATTTTATTATTCCTTTTTTAAAAAGTTAAAATTCCTCTTTATTCCTATAAATTTAGTTCGTTTTAATGGAGAATTTTTAAATGCTTTATTAAAAACTTCTTCTGTAATTTCTTCCCACTCTTTATTGGTATTGTTTTTTATTTCCGGTAAAATAGCAAACTCCTGGGTTTGATGAGGCGTGGAGAAGCTATTCCATGGACAAACATCTTGACATATATCGCAACCAAACATCCAATCGTTAAACTTTCCTTTGTAATCGTTTGGAAGTTGATCTTTTAACTCTATTGTAAAATGTGAAATACATTTGCTGCCATCCACAACATAAGGTTCCACAATTGCGTCTGTAGGGCAAGAATCAATACACTTTGTGCATGTGCCACAAAAATCTTTAACAGGCCCATCGTATTCCAGCTCTAAATCGCAAATGATTTCTCCAATAAAAAAAAAATGAACCTGAACCTTTATTTATCAAATTAGAATTTTTTCCTACCCAACCCAAACCTCCTTTTTTTGCCCATACTTTGTCCATTATAGGAGCAGAATCTACAAAAATTCTTGCATTAATATTCCCCGAAATTTCCTTCATGTAATCTAAAAGTAAATTCAACTTTTTTTTGAGCACAAAATGATAATCTATCCCATAAGCATATTTAGATATTTTTGCAGATTCACGGTTTTGCCTTTCCGAAGGATAATAATTTAATAAAACAGAAATAACAGATTTTGCTCCATCCACCAAAAGAGTTGGATTTAGTCGTTGATCAAAATAGTTTTGCATGTAAGCCATGCTTCCTTGATAATTGTTATTCAGCCAATTTTCTAGTTTAGGAGCCTCCTCCTTTAAAAACTCTGCTTTGCTAATTCCACAAAAATCAAACCCTATTTCAAAAGCTTTTTGCTTTAATTTTTGAGATAGCAAAGATTTATCCATACTTAATTATTACTGTTTTTAAACTTCTTAATAATTCTAACGGTATTCAGATTTGCGAATTGGCGGA
>CAIMMJ010000138.1 GCA_903842515.1 uncultured Bacteroidota bacterium
TGCATCCATTGCAACAGAAGTTCTTTTCTTCAAATTTTAAATTATGCTCAAGGCATAGTTCTCCGCAATGGAAACAAGATATGTCTTTCTTTAATTTAAGTTCTTCTGCTACTAACATTGATGCAAAAGTTGCAAAAAAGTAGGCAGTATAAAATGATAAAAATCAGTTTTTGTTTTAATCTAAAAGATTGGCAGTTTTTTCGAGTTTTTTTAAATCAAGAATTTTAATTTTTTTACCCGTAAGTTCAATTATTCCATCTTTATCAAACTCAGATAAAAATCTAATAAGAGATTCTGTTGCTGTGCCAATAAATTGTGCAATTTCGTCTCTTGATAATAACAAATTTATAGTTTTTCCATCCTCTAAAAAGCCATAGGTTTTTTCAAAAATTATTAACGCCTCTGCAACTCGTTCTCTTAGCGATTTATTAGAAATAGTTGAAAGTCTGTCTTCAGCAAAGTTTAAATCGTCATTTAGTTTAGAAAATAAGCTACCAGTTAAATTTTCACTTTTTTTAATGGTATCATAAAACGATTCTTTTGGAATGTAACACACTGTAGATTCTTCTAATGTTACAGCAGAAACAGCATAAGGTTGATTGCTTAAAAATGATCTAAATCCTAATAAATCTCCATCTTTGGCAAATCTAAAAATTTGGTCTCTACCATTTTCTTGATTTTTTGTGAGTTTTATTTTTCCATGTTTCACGCAAAAAAGACCAACCGGATTGGTATTTTCTATAAATATTGTTTGTCCTTTGCTGTAAGTAATGCAACGCTTTGTGTCGGATATTTTTTTTATTTCGTCGTGAGTTAAATCACAGAAAACAGAATTACATTTAGAATTGCAGTCCTTACAAGGTAAATGATCACTCATCTTATAAATTTTTAATAAAGTTAATGTAAAAATTAATACTTACGAAGTATTATAATGATTTTTTTGTATTTCTATTCTTTGTTATTTTCTGAAATCTCATTTTTTAGTAAGGTATTAGTTGGATCGCAGTTTTTGGTTAAATAAAGTTTCTTTATAAATGGGTTTTCTAGGAGTTGAAAAGACAAGTATGGAGTGCCAAATAATTCACAAAATCTACTAGAGTTTAGCTCAGCCGCCTTTGCCATTGCCAATTCAAAATTTCTTGAATACAATTTTCTTTCTAATTGTGCACAGCTTGTGATATAGGTAAAAACAGCATTTTCTGTTAGTTCTATTTTATTTAAATAAGTCTCTAAAATACTTGCTGCTAATTCATATTCGCCATTGTTGTTAAATATTTTAGCCGAGGTAGTATTTGTTTCAATAGAATTATCTGCGTTTTTTGAAATTAAGTTTTTAATTTGAGAAATACATTCTCTCTTTTGAATTTCATTTTCAGGCAATGTATCTAGGTATTTTAATTGAGCAAATTGGTAAGTTAAGTTCATTTGATTTTTTTGATCTTCAGATAAATCGTAACAATTTGCAACTAATTTATTAAGCTTTTGAATTTTTTGTTGTTCACCTTGCAGGTAATTAAATTTTAATAATAGATTTAAATAATTGTAAGAAACAATACAATTATTTGAGTCTAAATTCCAATATTTTTCAAATGTTTCTAAGTTGTCTTCGGTAATCTCAGCATTTGATTCACTCAGTTTATACACCAGAGAGTTGTTTAATAATGCTATGTTTTCTTTAGTTTCGGAAAGATTTAGTTTTTCAAAAAAATCCTTTGACAAAGTTCCGTCTTTAATTTTACTAATTGCAAATTCAGCAATTTCTGTGGCTTCATTTAACTTTTCTTTTTTTAGGTTAGAAATAATTTTTTTTGAACAAAA
>CAIMMJ010000139.1 GCA_903842515.1 uncultured Bacteroidota bacterium
TAGTAGCTCCTCAAATTCTCGTAAACTCAATGAAATCAATTGATTTGAACGAAAACATGGGATTTAAATCTACCGTTTTTCTTTCCAAATTATTAAAAACATGGCATTTTTTCGGAGCGAAAAACGGCCTCATTTTATCTGGTTATTTTTATGCAGCAAAATGCGGGGTACCCAAAGGGAAGTTCCCGACTTTAGGAGGGAAATCACCCTTTGGGTCGCAATTTTGCAAGAGAAAATAATTCCGACCTCCGCCGCGGCGGAGGAGGAAATGAAATGAAGCCTTGTTCGCCGCGGCGAATTTTTTGTTTACTTTTTTGCATCAAGGCAAAAAAGTGAATGGGTTTGGGTGAAACCCAATCAAAAAAAATTAAAATAGACTTTTTGAGGTTCAACTATTTAAGCAAACAAAGAATTAAAAAAAACTATTCTTGTTTGTTTTGAATTTCTGGGCTAGAGTCTTTGCCTGAAGAAGCGTCTTTAAATTCTTTCATGCCTTTGCCCAAACCTTTCATAAGTTCAGGGATTTTTTTACCGCCAAACATCAGCAAAAGTACCAAAGCTATTATTAAAATTTCTCCACCACCTAAACCGCCTAAAAAACCAAGAAGAATTGATAAAATCATGTTTTTAAATTTTGAAGTTCAAAGTTACTAATTATTTCTTTGATTTGACTTTTCTTCGTTAATTTCTGAGTATTTTAAAATTATTTGCTTTACCAATGGATGCCTTATAACATCGCTTGCATCTAAGTAAACAAAGTCGATTCCGGCAATATCTTTTAAAAGTTTAACTGCTTGAATCAGTCCTGATGGTTGCTTTGTTGGTAAATCTATTTGCGTAACATCGCCTGTGATAATAAATTTTGCGGTTTTACCCATCCTGGTTAAAAACATTTTCATTTGAGGCTGGGTAGAATTTTGTGCCTCATCTAAAATAACAAAAGCATTGTCCAGCGTTCTGCCCCTCATAAATGCCAAAGGAGCAATTTGTATGGTTCCGTTTTCCATGTAATAATTTAACTTTTCGCCTGGAATCATATCTCTTAATGCATCAAACAATGGCATGAGGTAAGGGTCTAGTTTTTCGTTTAAATCTCCCGGTAAAAAACCCAGGTTTTCTCCTGCTTCAACTGCTGGACGTGTAAGCACAATCTTTTTTATTTCTTTGTTCTTTAAAGCCCTAACGGCCATTGCCATTGCAGTATAAGTTTTGCCTGTTCCTGCAGGACCTAAAGCAAAAACCATGTCGTTTTTTAGAACAGATTTCACCAGCTTTAATTGGTTTGCTGTTCGTGCTTTAATGCTCTGGCCATTGTTTCCAAACAAAATTAAGTCAGAGAATTCCAAATCGTTTTCGGGAACGTTATTGGCATTTTCCATTAAGATTCTCTCCAAGTTATTTTTGTCTAATCTGTTGTATTTGTGATGGAAAGAAAGTATGGTGTCCATTTTTAAAGAAAATGCACTAATTAAATCCTCTTCACCTATCACTTTAAGATTTTGTCCGCGGGAGATGAATTTTAATTTGGGAAATTGTTTTTCAATGAGTTTTAGATTTATTTCGTTGGCTCCAAATATTTCTACAGGGTTTATTGCCCCTAAATCAATTACTTTTTCTGTCAATGTAAATTTTATTTTTTTATTTTAGAGTTCTAATATAGGAAGATTTTACTTTTGCAATAAATTAAATAAAAATAATGAACCCAATAATTACCTTAACCACCGATTTAGGAACAAAAGATTACTACTCGGCTGCATTAAAAGGTAAAATTTTAAGTCAAATTCCAACGGCAAATTTGGTGGATATTTCTCACCAGGCAAATCAATTTGACCCTTTTCATGCGGCAGTAATTCTAAATCAATCGTTTAGGTTTTTTCCAAACAACTCAACTCATCTATTGTTGGTTGGAAACGCTGGAAAAGAAAAATTCCCTTTGCTAATAGCAAAATATCAGCAACACTATTTTATTGGTTTCGACAACGGCTCCTTTTCTAAAATTTTTGATCTTGCCCCAGATTGGGTGCACACCATTGATTTAGTTGGATTAGAGTTTGCCAATTCATTTTCTGCATTGCAGCCTTTGGGTCAAGTTCTAAAAACATTAATTGACAGTAATTTTGAAGAGATTCCCGGCAACAAAAAGCCTGATATATACAGGCGACCATCTTTGGGAGGCTATGCAACACCCGATATGATAAATGGAGTTATTGTTTACATAGACTCTTTTGAAAATGCAATTACCGATATACACAGAGAGCAATTTTACAAGGTTGGAAAAAATAGAAATTTTACTTTGCACTTAAAACAATACACCGTAGATAAAATAAATAAATTTTACGACGATTATTCCACCAGCGATTTAATTGTTCTTTTTAATAATCTTGGTTTTTTAGAACTTTCTTTAAACAAGGCTAAAGCTGCATCGCTGCTCAACTTAAAAATAAACGACAACATTAAAGTACATTTTGATGATTAGAATCGTAAAAATGGTTTTTAAAAAAGATAAAGTAAACGAGTTTACTAAATTATTTTCTGAGTCAAAACAATTTATTGAAGCAATGCCGGGATGCAAATCTGTGAAATTATTGAACGAGATAAATCATTCTAACATTTTTTTTACTTACAGTATTTGGGATTCCGAAGAACACTTAAATAATTATAGAAAATCTGAACTTTTTGCAAATGTTTGGAAAAAAACAAAAGTTCTTTTTGATGCCAAGCCAGAGGCTTGGAGTGTGATGGAGCGATAGTAAACTACTTGAATCTTCTATCCAGTTCTCTTTTGTTGTCTCTGTCTTTTATAGTATCTCGTTTGTCGTAATTCTTTTTGCCCTTTGCCAAAGAAATATCCAATTTTGCAAATCCTCCTTCCGAAATAAATAGTCGAACAGGAATAAGAGTTACCCCTTTGTCTTTTAGATTATTGATTATTTTTTTTATTTCTCTTTTGTTCAACAACAGTTTTCTGTCTGCTCTTACTTCGTGGTTGTTGTAAGTTCCTTCCTTATACAATTCAATACTCATGTTTCTGATGTAGACTTCGCCCTCGTGCACTAGGCAATACGAATCAGAAATATTTACAGTGTTCTGGCGGATAGATTTTATTTCTGTTCCGCTTAATTTTATTCCTGCAACAAATTTATCTGTTAAAAAAAAATCAAAAGAAGCTCTTCTGTTTTTAGAAATAGTAATTTCTTTTTTCTCCTTGGCTTCCATTTTTTATAAACTAACAAGTTTAATGTTGTCTAAATAAAAGACTATTTCGCTGCTGGAATTGTCTGCAGTTTTCACTGCACCAAAAAACAATTTAAAGTCTGTAGCATTTTTGTTAGAAGAAACTTCAGGAGTCATTTCAATGTAAATTTTTTTCCAAATTAAAATTCCACTGTCGTCAAAAGTAGAGTTTAAAACCACAGATGAAACTTGAGTTACGTTGTTGGGAATATTCGCAAAAACGCCTAAGGTGATAGGTGCGTTTGTTTTAAAATTAAGTTCCAAAAAAACGGGTGAAGCACTTTTGGGTAAATTAAAACTTTGTTTGGATGCAATTTCCATCTTTAAACCATTTGTAGGCAATACAATTTTTGCACATTTTGATCCTTCAAATGCTTCGGCAAGTGTTTCGTTTAATCCGGGTTGCACTTGACCCGAACTTGTTTTTTCTAGAGTATAATCTGGACTTTCAAAATTTTCTAGCCAGTGAAAAACAACTGCGGGATAATAACTTACTTCCGGAAAAACCTCTACGGTTTCCTTTGGCCTTAGTTGAACAGTAGATTCGTAATTTATTACCATTGGATAAGGAACTCGTGTGGCAGAAATACCATTTTGTTTTATCCCGGCTTTTATCCTAATCTTTTTATTGCCTTCTTTAAGCACAGGAAATGTAATTGGCAATTCAAAAACACCAATTAATTCTTCGTCCACGTAAACCCAAGCACAATTAAAGTTAGATTGCGAGCCTCCCTGGCTGCCATCAGTAGGAACATTTAATTTTATTGCATTAATTTTAATGTAAGCAGGAATTGTTTCGGCAGGATTTAATTTTTCGCACGAAACAAAAATAGTAACCGCACCTACTAATACTAAAAAACAAAAAGTTATTTTAACAAAGAAATATTTCAAAAAAAGTATTATTTAAAATTGGTAAATTGAACAGGAATTTCCAATTCTGCGTTCCTAATAATAGACATTACCGCTTGCAAATCGTCAATTTTTTTCCCAGTTACCCTCACTTGTTCATCCATCTGTTGAGCTTCAACTTTTAGCTTGCTATCTTTTATGAGTTTAATTATTTTTTTTGCATTTTCTTTGTCTATACCTTCTTTAATTTTCAATTCTTTTTTCATCATATTTCCGCTGGCATAGCGTTGTTTGGCAAAATCTAAACACAATGGATCAAGCTTTTGTTTAATCATTCTGCTTCTTAAAACATCCTCAATGGCTTCAATTCTCATTTCGTTTTCGGTGAGTATGTTTAGGAGGTTATTTTTTTTATCTAAATTTATTTCAGTTTTAGAATCTCTAAAATCATAGCGAGTTGTGATTTCTTTTTTTACCACGTTCACCACATTGTCCAACGTTTGTGCATCAATTTTATTTACAATATCTAAAGCAGGCATAAATAATTATATTTCTAAAAAAACAATAGGGAAATTAATTAAGTTTTGAAATTGTTCTCCTATAAGTTTCATGTCTTCGTCTTCTTTGGAATATTTCCAAACTATCTTTATTTGTTTACCCTTTTTAAAAAGTTGATTACTCATTTTAAAAATATCTGCCATATATTTTTGGGATGAAGAATTAAAATAATCCATCTCACATTCAAAAACCGTAGATTCTTGTGGATTTTGTATGTATTCTTTCATCCAATCTAAAACCGGTCTAAAAGTACTTTCGGCATCATTTGGAATTGCCCTTCCGGATAGTTTTATAAATCCTTTTATGGGATCCATAATAATACCCGGCGAAGTTTCAGATTGCATCCTTTCTAATAATTCCATAATCTGCGAATGTAAAGGGATTTGTTCTAATATAAAACTAATATGCGTAAACTTTTTTCTGGGCGGCTAACAAAGTGTTTTTTAAAAGTGCAACAATGGTCATAGGGCCTACACCTCCGGGCACCGGACTAATTTTGGATACCAATGGTTCCACTTCGTCAAATTTTACATCTCCTTTTATTAAATAGCCTTTGGGTGAGCTGGAATCTTGAACTCTGTGAATTCCCACATCAATAACAATGGCTCCTTTTTTTATATACTCTTTGGTAATGAATTCTGGTTTACCCAAGGCTGCAATTAAAATATCTGCTCTGCTGCAAATTTCTTTTAAGTTTTGTGTTTTGCTGTGGCAAAGGGTTACGGTACAATTTCCGGGATTTGAATTTCTAGCCAACAAAATACTAATTGGCGAGCCCACAATATGACTTCTGCCAATAACTACACAATTTTTCCCTTCGGTTTCTATACCAGATTTTTCTAGCATTTGATATATACCAAATGGGGTTGCGGGCAAATAAGATGGCAGGTTCAATGCCATTCTTCCAATATTTGCCGGATGAAAACCATCTACATCTTTTTGAGGATTAATGGCTTCTATTACCTTTAATTCGCTTACATGACGAGGCAGTGGTAGCTGAACAATAAAGCCATCAATATCAGGATTGGTATTTAGTTTTTCTATTTTTTTTAGCAGTTGTTCTTCTGTAATGGTGCTGGTGCATCTAATTACACTGGAATCAAAGCCAACCTCTAAACACATTTTTATTTTGGAGTTTACATACGTTTCGCTTGCTCCATCATTTCCTACTAAAATTGCAGCCAAATGTGGTTTTTTCCCTCCCTTGGCAACAAACTCCTTGGTTTCTCTGGAAATTTCTTCAATAAGTGCTTTAGAAATTAATTTTCCGTCAATTAGTTTTTCCATTTTATCTTTTTGCACCTCCCGGCATAGACCTCATTAGCTTGGCCATCTGCTCTTTGTTGCCCATCATTTTCATCATTTTTCGGGTATCTTCAAATTGCTTAAGCAGCTTATTCACTTCTTGCATAGATTGGCCGCTTCCTTTTGAAATTCTGTTTCTTCTGCTGCCATTCAACACATCTGGATTTTCTCTTTCGTAGGGGGTCATAGAATAAATTATGGCTTCAATTCCTTTAAAAGCATCGTCGTTTATGTCAACATCTTTTGTAATCTTGCTCATGCCGGGAATCATGCCTACTAAATCTTTTAAATTTCCCATCTTCTTTATTTGCTGCAGTTGAGACAAAAAATCATTAAAGTTAAATTGGTTTTTTGCTATTTTCTTTTGAAGTTTTCGGGCTTCTTCTTCATTAAAATTTTCACGAGCTTTTTCTACCAAAGAAACTACGTCACCCATTCCCAAAATTCTGTCGGCCATTCTCTCGGGATAAAAAACATCCAAGGCTTCCATTTTTTCGCCAGTTCCAACAAATTTTATTGGTTTATCTACTATATACCTTATTGATAAAGCCGCACCGCCTCGTGTATCACCGTCTAATTTGGTAAGAATTACACCGTCAAAATTTAACCTGTCGTTAAATGCTTTTGCAGTATTTACGGCATCTTGCCCAGTCATAGAATCTACAACAAACAATGTTTCTGAAGGGTTAACTGCATCTTTTACAGCTTTAATTTCTTGCATCATTTGTTCGTCAATGGCCAATCTACCTGCGGTATCAATAATTACCACATTAAAACCGTTGTCTTTTGCAAAGGCAATTGCTTTTTTAGAAATATCTACCGGGTTTTTATTTTCTACATCGGCAAACACTTCAATCTCTAAGTTTTTTCCTAGGGTCTGGAGTTGGTTTATTGCAGCCGGACGGTACACATCGCAGGCCACCAAAAGAACTTTTTTGCCTTTTTTGTTTTTTAAATAATTACCTAGCTTTCCGGTGAATGTTGTTTTACCAGATCCTTGCAAACCACTCATCAAAACCACAGCAGGTTTTCCGGGTTCTGATTTTAAATTTATCTCGGTGCTGCTTCCACCCATCAAAGCGGTGAGCTCTTCGTGGGTAATTTTTATCATCAATTGCCCGGGCGAAATACTGTTAAGTACATTTTGCCCCAAGGCTTTGGTTTTTACAGTTTCTGTAAATTGTTTGGCAATCTTAAAATTTACATCGGCATCCAATAATGCCTTTCTAACTTCTTTTAAAGTTTCGGCAACATTTATCTCCGAAATTTGACCCTGACCTTTTAGTATTTTAAAGGCTCTTTCGAATTTATCACTTAAATTTTCGAACATTTTGTTTTTTTTGAGGATGCAAATTTATCAAATAAATAATGTAAAACTTTTTTGAAAGAAATCTAAATTTTAGAGGAAGGGAAAGATAATGGATAGTTGATAATTAATAGTTGATAATTTAATAGTTGATCAGCTGCGGCGGATTGATAGTTGGGGTTGATCAGCTGCGGCGGATTGATAGTTGGGGCTTTACCACTCCGCCGCGGCGGAATTCACAAAGAAGGCACAAAGTTTCACAAAGCAGAAGAAGGTGTTAGATTGGTGAAAGAGTAATTGATAATGGATAATTGATAATTATTAGTTGATAATTGATTTGCCGCGGTGTTGCCCGATAGTACAAGTGATTACGAAGGTAGTATGGGTTATTTTCAGTATCGCATAAAACCATTTCCAAACTTGCCAAACGGCTCTCAAATTAGCAATACAGCTTATATTTATTTCGATTACAATGCACCAATAATTACCAATACCACTGAGAATAATTTTGACATTACTGTGCCTATTAAAAGTTTAGTTACTACTGAAAATTCCTTTGGTTTGTATCCTAATCCAAGCACTGGTTTGTTTATTTTTAAGGACACAAAAAACTTAAATTCTGTTGAAGTATATAGTATTTTGGGAGAGAAAATTTTGAATCAGACGAACCAAAAAACAATAAACTTAAATGGGTTTAGCAAAGGGGTTTATTTTGCAAGGGTAAATGGTATGCAGGTGGTGAAATTGGTGAAAGAGTAACTGATAATGGATAGTTTTTAATGGATAATGAATAGTTGATGGCAGAGGCTATACCACAAAGTGGGAGAAGGTGTTGGGTTGGTGAAGGAGTGATGATGTTTGAAGGTAGCGGTTTTTGTTGGTTATACCCTACGTGGCGAACCAACAAAGTGGGAAACTTGCATTGCTTTAGTAATTATTAAAACCAAAGAATTTATATTAGATTAAGTTAAAATGTAAAATTTATTTGCCTTTCTGATAATTTATTTAACTTAGCGCCCACTCATTGAAAAATAACAATAAAATATGAAATTAATCAAACTTGTTACCTTAGTCTTTATAGGAATAACGTTTTCAAACGGTTTGTTTGCTCAAAAAAATTACATTAAAGAGGCCGATAAAAAATTTAACAATGGGCTTTATCTAGAAGCCATTGAGGCATATAAGAAAGCATCAACCAAAGAAAAGAAAAAAGGAACCAAAGCAGAATTAATCTTTAAAACAGCAGAGTGCTACAGAATGCTGAACGATGCAAAAAATTCGGAGTTGTGGTATTCCAAAGCAATTAAAGCAAAATACCCCGACCCTAAAGCTACATTGCTGATGGCAGAAGCCAAAAAAACACAAGAAAGATACAACGATGCTATTGTAGATTTTAATGAGTATGCAAAAATGGTTCCTGGTGACTCAAGGGGTGTAGACGGTGCAAAATCTTGCGAACTGGCTCAGAAATGGAAAGATAACCCAACACGATATACTGTTGCAAATATTTTATCAATCA